>JALQVJ010000218.1 GCA_023260355.1 Burkholderiaceae bacterium
ATAGAATAAATCATTAGACTATGCTTTGAGCATGGTGTTCTCATAATGGCTGATGAAGTCTATCAACAAAACATTTACGACCCAAATATTCGATTTGTTAGCGTCCGTAAAGTCTTGCATGAAATGGGTCACCCTTACAGAGATACTGTCGAGCTTATCTCAATGCACTCAACATCGAAAGGTTTGCTTGGCCCCCATCGCGGCCCCCAACCAGCCGCAACCGATCATTTCTTTGGGCGTCAACAGGGTCACCAAAATCAGCACGATGGGCCCGAAGATCATGATCAAGTTGGTTCGATCCTCTTTGGTCAGGACCATGAAGGGCTCGATCCGGCCGAAGGCTTGGATGCCTTGCTTGCGCGCCTGGAACATGGCGGTCAGAAACAGCGCGCCAAAGTAAGCAAGAGCTGGCAGGATAGCCGCCACGATCACGTCGTTGTAAGGCACGATGGTCAGCGCCGACAAGACAAAGGCGGCCACGCCCATGACCGGTGGCATGATCTGCCCGCCCGATGATGCCGCTGCTTCGACGCCACCCGCGAACGTGCGGTCAAAGCCCCGCTTGATCATCATGGGAATGGTCAACACACCGGTCGCCATCACGTTGGTCACCGGTCCACCAGAAATCGTGCCAAAAAGTGCAGAGCTCACGATGGCCGCATGCGCTGGCCCGCCGCGCAAATTGCGGGTCCACAAGAACGCCAGTTTGATCAGCGACTGGCCGCCAGCAGACACGCCAAACAAGGAACCCAACACGATGTAGGGGAACACGGTGCTCAACAACACCGTCATGAATTGGCCCAACAGGCCTTTGCCGTTGTTGGTCAAGATGTCGCGCACATTGGGGATGCCGTCGATCAGCGTGCGCGGTTCGCCGCCCAACTTGGTGACCCAATACTTGGACATGCCCTCTGGGCCGACGAAATACCAGATCAACACAGTGATCATGACGTAGACGGTCATCACGATGGCGACCATCACCAATGGCAAGCCCCACACTTTGGCGTTGTAGAGCAGAAATACCGAAATGGCGAAAGCCATGATCGCGAACAACCAAACACCGGTCGTGTTGATACAGGCGGGGTCGTCCACCGTCGTGGGTGCGGGCAGTCCCATGCTCTCAGCAAAGACGCGCTCTGCTTCGAGGGCTTTGGCAATCAGGGCTTGGCGTTCACCCGTGACCAAGTCGACTGCACAAACCGAATCAATCTCAGTCCAGTAGGCAAAGATCACCAACACGGTCGCCAACGCGAACGCGAGGTCCACCAAGAGCCCCATGGCCTTGGCGCGAGGCTTCGTCGGTGATGCCGATCGGTAAAAGGAATGTTTGAACACCACCACCGCCATCATGAGTCCGAAGGCGATGGGGTAGAAATACTCGTACGGAAACTTGCGAATCACGAACGTTGGACTGCCCATGAAACTGGCGACCCAGGCGTCGAGGCCGGGAATCGTGGGCATGGAGTGCAGCATGCCCGCAACCACCAAGATCAGTCCGATCACGGCGGCGTAACGCTCACCCCTCGAGTGGGAGGTGGATGTGTTTTCAGTAGGGTCAGACATGGTGAGAAACGGGTTGCATAAGTTGACCCTCTTCCCCGCGCGTGGGCAACCACCCGCGCGCAGGGAGAGGCTCCGTCAGTGCCCCATCACTGGGGCAACTGGCGCGGTGGTTTTACTGAGCGCAGGCAGGAATGGTGTAACCCGCCTCTTTCCATGCTGCCACAGCACCGGGGTGGTACTTCAATGGCGACATGCCGCAGAAGCTGGATTTGGCAGGATCCATTTCGGCCAAACCAATGTTCTTCAACGCGGGCGCCTTCGCCTTGAGTGCGTTGAGCGTCTTGATGTGCGCGGCAGTCAACGCCTTGGCCAAGTCAAAAGACATGTCTTTGTTGACAACTTCAGCAAACGCGGTACCCAAACCACGCATGTAGCCATCTTCGGACACCAAGCGCACGTTGGGGTCATTGGCGTAGCCGGTGTCTTCTTTCTTCAATTCAATGGGAATGTTGCCGGGCAGCGCCAACATCTTCTTGCCCACTTCGCTCTCCATAGCGGCTTTGGGCGTGGAGTACAGCGCGACTTTGCCAGCGGCTTGCATCACTGAAATGCGGGCGTGAGGCATCGTCAAAGGCAGCACATACGCGTCCGCTGAACCATCAACCAGCATGGCGTTCAGCGCATCCCAGTTGGCTTGCAAGCCCTTGTACTCCTTGCCATCGGTCATGCCGGTATTGATGGTCATGGCTTGGCGCGCGTTCGTCAAAGCCGCGCCACGTGGGGGGCCGTTGTACACAGTCTTGCCCTTGAGGTCGCCCCAACCTTTGAAGCCCTTGCTGTCAAAGGCCAACATGAAGTAGCCACCCGAGTTGTACGGATAGAGGGCACGCAAGTTGCCCGCCATGGCGGCGCCCTTTTCAGCACCCAACGCGCTGTAGGGGCCGACGCCCTTGGACATCATGAACGGCAGAATCAATGGCGCTGCGGACACGTCGGACTTGCCCTCGGCGATATTGAGCAGAGAGTTGGTCAGCGTCTGACCTTCTGCGACTTGCAAGTTGGCGACCTTGGCAGCGCTGGCGACTTCGGCCAAGTGAGCCACGACGTAGTGCGGAATGCTGCCTTTGGAGGACGTTTCCGCGGTCAAGTTGACCTGCGCTTGCGCGCCCACTGCGGCCATGGCGCAAGCCGCGACCAAGGTCAGTTTCTTCAGTTGAGATTTCATGGTTGTCTCCTGTTGTTGAAATCGAAGGGGAAAAATCATCGCGCTGGCATATCGGCCAGCGAATACACCAAACTCACATTGGCATCTTCTGGGATCGGTGGCACGCCTTGTGCCCACTGCTCGTAGACCGCACGCATGGCCGCCAGCCGCTCGGGTTGGCGTTTGGCTTGGTTGGCGCGTTCGCGGGCATCGACCGTGACGTTGAACAAGTATTCAAACTCATTGATCTTGAGGTACTTCCAATCGCCCATGCGGTAGGCGCGTTGGTCGTTGTGCTTCATGCGCCAAAACATCGGGCGATCGAATTCGGCACCCGGCGCCTGCAAGGTGGGCACCATGGACACCCCATCCAAGGGGTGGTGGGCTGGCGGCGTCACACCCGCAATGTCCAAAATCGTGGCAGTCCAGTCCATGGTCAAACAGTGCTGTGTTGACACACGTCCAGGCTGCTGAATGCCCTTGGGCCAGTGCACGATGTAGGGCACGCGGATGCCACCCTCGGTCAAATCCATCTTGCCGCCAACCAGCGGCCAGTTGTCTGAAAAGCGCTCGCCCCCGTTGTCGCTCGTGAACACGATGAAGGTGTCCTCGAGTTGGCCGGTTTCCTTCAGGGCATCGACCACCCAACCAATGCCCTCGTCCATCTCGCGAATCATGGTTTGGTAGATTTCGACGCTGCCTCCATCCAAGTGGGCAATGTCTTTGCACACCTCAGGGTCGATCTTGCCTTGGGCGCGGGTCTCCCATGGCCAATGGGGCGCGGTGTAGTGCAAGCTCAGCAAGAAGGGTTCCTTCTGGGCGGCACGTGCTTTGACGTAATCGACTGCGCGCTTAGAAATCAAGTCGGTGAGGTAACCCGGTTCGTCATAGGGCTCACCGTCCAACTCGAGATCAGAGCCCGGCAAGCGGGCGTTGTGGCCGTAGTAGCTCACGCCGCCAGACATGGGGCCAAAGTGGTGCATGTAGCCGCTCTTTTCAGGCCCAAAGTAAGGCCGAAATCCCAAGTGCCACTTGCCAATCAGTGCAGTGTGATAGCCCTGCTCTTTCAACATCGAAGCGATCGTCGGCACCTCGGGGAACAAACCCACCTCTGGGTTGTTGCGTGCCTTGCCGGCCATGGGCTCTTCGCTCGCGCCCCGAATCCAGTACTGGTACCGACCCGTGGCCAGCGCAAATCGCGTGGGCGAGCACACGGGAGAGTTCGAGTACCCGTTGACATAACGCAAACCATTGGCCGCCAGTTTGTCCAATGTGGGAGAGCAATTGGAGCGCCCACCGTAGCAGCCCAAGTCGGCGTAGCCCAAATCGTCCGCCACGATAAAAATGAAATTCGTCAAAGCCTTTGTCCTTCGCTGAGGTCGCCGCCCTTGGGCTGCAACCGGTTGATCACGTTATCTCAAGTGCGCCGGCTTGCACATGCAGGTTTCCCATGATGCATGCGGTCAAATGCCGCGCCCGCCGTCCACATCCAAGCAGACGCCAGTCAAATAGCTCGCCTCGTCACTGGCCAAAAACGTCACTGCCGAAGCCACGTCTTGGGGTTGCGTGAAGCGGCCCAGTGGAATGCGGGCCAAGAACTTCTCGCGGTTGGCAGGCGTGTCTTCCATGCCCATGAAGTCGGCCAACATCGCGGTCTCGCCGATCATGGGGTTGACCGCGTTGACGCGAATCCCTGCCTTGGCAAAGTCCAACGCCAAGCCTTTGGTCAAGTTCAACATCGCCGCCTTGGTCGAGCCGTACCAAAGCAGACCCGGGCCAGGTCGCCCGGCGGTGGCAGAAGCCACGTTGACCATGCAACCGCCACCTTGCTTGACCATCACCGGCAGCACACATTGCGCGGCCCAGTAAATGCTCTTCACGTTGACGCGAAACACGCGGTCAAACTCTTCTTCGGTGACGTCCAACGCGGGCTTGTTGCGGTGCGTGGTGCCAGCGTTGTTCACCAGAATATCGATGCGCCCGAATGCCTCGAGCGTGCGTGCCACCAAGTTTTGGAAATCAGCTTGTTGGCTCACATCGCAGCGCACGGCGATGGCGCGGGTGCCTTGCGCCTCGAGGTCGGCCGCCACCTTGGCTGCGCCTGCTTCGTTCAAATCGGCCACCACGACAGACGCGCCGGCGGCTGCCATGCGCTGGGCCGTCGCCGCGCCAAAGCCGGAGGCGGCACCGGTCACGATGGCGATTTTTTGATCCAATTTCATGGGTGTTTCCTTACAATTCCAAAACCAGCTTGCCACCGGCACTGCGCGAGACGCACAGCATCATGGAGGACTGGGTGTCTTTTTCGGCCTGCGTGAGCACCGAGCAGCGGTGATCAATCGCGCCACTCAGCACCTTGCATTCGCAGGTGCCGCACAGGCCCTCGCGACAGGCATATGGGTGCGCCACGCCAAGGCGCTCAATCACATCCAAGATCGACTCATGGGCTTGCACCTCAGCGCTCAAGCCGCTGGCGCTGAGCTCGACTTCAAAAGCCTCGGACACCGCATCGGGGTCGACACTCGCAGTGAAGCGCTCCATGTGCACTTGGCCTGCAGGCCAAGAGGCCGTGGCTGCCTGGATGGCGTCAAGCATGGGTGCCGGGCCGCAGGCATACACGCCCTGCCACTTGTGTTCGGCCAGCAGTTGTGCCACGTCCAGTGGTCCGCCCGCCTCATCATCGGCATGCAGGCGCAAGCGGGGCCCGAGCAACTGCTTCAACTCGTCCAGGTAGGCCATGCGCGAGACGGACCGTGCACAAAACACCATCTCGACGTCCGCCCCGGATGCAACCAAGGCTTGCGCCATGGCGTACAGGGGCGTCACACCGATGCCACCCGCCAGCAACAGCACCTGCCGATGCGCAGGATCGAGCGCAAACAGATTGCGCGGCGCACTCACCTGCAACAGGCTGCCGACACGCAATGTGTCGTGCACGGCGGTTGAACCACCACGGCTCTTGGCATCGCGCGCCACAGCGACCTCGTAATAGGCGGGGGCAGATTGCGGGTTGTGCTGCGTGAGGGAGTATTGGCGGATGATGCCGTTGGGCAGGTGCAAATCCAGGTGCGACCCAGCTGGGAAAGCCTCTAGCTTTTGGGTGCTGTCTTGTGGCGCCAAACGCAGCGCGACCACATCGCGTGCCATGGCAAATTTGCCCACCACTTTGACGGACACGGGCATCAAACGTCCCCCTGCTTGGTCTGCTGTTCAGCTTTGACCAAGCGGTCCAACAACCAACGCGCTTGGCTCAAACCTGCGTCAGCGGCGATCGGAATCATTGGCCGATTAGGCACCTGCGAGATCACCTTTTGTTGGGCCTCGATCATGGTGCGGTCTTCTTCGAACGCGATCACCACGTTGTCAAAGATCTGCTCGGTCATGGCGGCGTTGTCGAGCGCGAAATTGCGCGCTTGGCAGAACCAGTAGTGGCAGGTGGTCTCGGTCTCGGGCGTCTGAATCGAGGTGTGTCGAAACTGCACCGCCTCTGGCACGCGTGTGCCCTCGGGCGCGCCTGTGCCGGCTGGCGCAGAGCCAGCGTCCATGCGCAGCAACGCGGGCGGCGTCCACTCGTAGATTTGCCAGCGGTCGACGGGGTTGGAGAACGTCGCCACCTTGGCGTGCAGGGCTGGCATCTCATCGTTGACGTACCAGCGCTTGATTTGCAATGAGCCGTTGCCCTCGACACTGCGCGTGATTTCAGGCTTCAGATCGGCCGCGCTTTGGGTCCCCAGGGTGGTTGGGTGCACCCACGCGAGGTGGGTGAAGTCCAGCAG
>JALQVJ010000242.1 GCA_023260355.1 Burkholderiaceae bacterium
CAAAAGCCGACACTTGATCCCATTGCCCACGAAGGCCCTAATGTGGCCGCCAAGGGTGGGTTGCCGAACGCTCGGGGGACGATTGCCATGGCACGCACAGGCGACCCACACTCCGCAACTGCGCAGTTTTTCATCAACGTGAAGGACAATGCGTTTTTGAATTACCGCGCACCCAACAGCCAAGCCTACGGCTATGTGGCATTTGGCCAAGTGACACAGGGCATGGACGTTGTCGACAAAATCAAATCTGTTTCTACGGGCCGTGTTGGCCCATTCTCGGATGTGCCACGTGAACCCGTGGTGATCCTCAACGCCACTTTGGAGCCATAAAAATGAGTAACCCCCAAGTCGAATTGCACATCGCCGATCGCGGCGTCATCACCCTTGAACTCGACGCTGAAAAGGCGCCGATTTCTGCCGCCAACTTTTTGGACTACGTCCAGAACAAACATTACGACGGCACGATTTTTCACCGCATCATCGATGGCTTCATGATCCAAGGAGGGGGCTTCACGCCTGACATGAAGCAACGCGAAACGATGGCACCTATCGAAAACGAAGCCCACAACGGCCTCAAGAACGACAAGTACACCATCGCGATGGCCCGCACCCAAGACCCACACTCCGCGACGGCCCAATTTTTCATCAACGTATCAGACAACGATTTTTTGAATCACACCGCGCCCACCATGCAAGGCTGGGGCTATGCCGTGTTCGGTAAAGTGGTCAGCGGCACCGACGTGGTCGACCAACTGCGCTCTGTAGCCACTGGTCGCAAGGGTTTTCACGATGACGTACCCGTCAACCCTGTGGTGATTGAAAAGGCCGTCAAGGTCTGATTGTTTCGCATGACAATCCAAGCCGACGCCCGCTGGAATCGCGTCCGCGTGGCGTCGGACTTGCACCTGCACAAGGACGAGCCTCTGACGGCTGCCCGTTGGCATCAAATGCTGGCCGATGACGACGCAGACGCGTGGTTCTTGTTGGGCGATTACTTCGAGGTCTGGGTTGGGGACGATCTTCTCGACGCCTCAGACACGGCCGGGGATGACGGCGAGTCCATCGCCTTTTGGCAGCACTGCGTCAAGCAACTCGAGCAATTGACCCGGCGCAAACCGGTTTTTTGGCTTGCCGGCAACCGTGATTTTTTGGTTGGCGAGCGCTTCGCTCGCATGAGTGGCGTGCAGTTGCTCGATGACCCCGTGATCTTTGAGTGGGGCGAGTCCCGGCGCCTGCTATCCCACGGCGACCACTGGTGCACCAGCGACGCCGACTACATGGCGTTTCGCGCGCAAGTTCGCACGCAATCTTGGCAAGCGGCGTTTTTGGCGCAAGACCTCTCTGCACGGCTCGCTCAAGCCAAAGCCATGCGTGCACAAAGCCGAGCACACCAGCAGCAGCGTCAGGACTGGACCGATGTGACCGAGACCGCGGTATGGCAAGACGCGACTCGACTTGGCGCAACCGAAGTCATCCACGGTCATACCCACGAAGGAGTCAGCCACGCCCTTGGTCCGCTCCAACGGCACGTTTTGGGTGACTGGGCAATACAGGCATCGCCGCCACGCTGGAGTGTCCTCGAACTCACCCCGACCGACACCCATTGGC
>JALQVJ010000292.1 GCA_023260355.1 Burkholderiaceae bacterium
CGGCTCAGTTCAGGTCGGCTCAGTTCAGGTCGGCTCAGTTCAGGTCGGCTCAGTTCAGGTCGGCTCAGTTCAGGTCGGCTCAGTTCAGGTCGGCTCAGTTCAGGTCGGCTCAGTTCGGGCCGGCTCAGTTCGACTGGGCGACAATGCTCCCTTTGTTTCCGATTGCCCGCCATGCGTTTCTTGCCCCAAGTCCATCGCCAAACATCTTTGCGAGAGTTTGTTTTTCTCATGGCTGGGCTCATGAGTGTGGTCGCCATGGGCGTCGATGGCATGTTGCCAGCACTGGCCGAGATGCGGGTCGATTTGGCTGTGGCGCAAGCCAGCGATATGCAATACGTGGTGTTGGTCTTGTTTCTGGGCTTGTCAGCAGGCCAATTGGTGTGCGGCCCTGCAGCGGATCGCTATGGCCGCAAACCCGTGATCGCGGTGGGCTTTGCGATCTTTGTGGTGGGCTGCGTGGTGTCGAGCCTGGCCACCAGTCTGGGCATGATGCTGATCGGACGGGTGATTCAAGGGTTGGGGGCAGCCGCGCCGCGCGTCGTCTCGATGGCCATGGTGCGCGATCGCTATGAGGGCCGCGAGCTGGCTCGGGTCAACTCTTTTGTCACCACCACCTTCATCTTGGTGCCCATGATCGCGCCGTCCATCGGGCAGGTGGTCACGTGGGTGTTTGGGTGGCGAGCCATCTTTCTGTTTTTTGCCGGCATTGGGCTGTGCTCAACCGTGTGGTTGCTGTGGCGCCAAGCGGAGACCTTGCCAGAGAACAAGCGCCAGCCCCTCAGCTTCAAAGGGGTGGGGCGGGCGTTTCATGAGTGCATCAGTCACCCGGACAGCTGGCCTTTTGTGGTGGCGCTGGGCTTGGTGTTTTCGCCGCTGTTCGCCTACCTCGGCAACGCGCAGCACATCTTTGGCGTGCTCTACGGGCAGCCGGTGTGGTTTCCGGTGTTGTTTGGTGCGCTGGCCAGCACGGTCGGACTGGCGAGTCTCGTGAACGCCAAATGGGTGATGCGTTGGGGCTCGCACCGACTGGTGGGCAACGCGCTGTTGGTGTTGTCAGGGTTGGCAATCACCTATGGGCTGATGCGCTGGTGGTGGCCTGAGATCGACCAGCTGGTCGTCACCTATGTGTGGATGGGCATGTCGTTTTTCACTTTTGGCTTGTTGTTTGGCAATCTCATGGCCTTGTCGCTGCAACCGCTTGGACACATGGCCGGCGTCGCCTCGGCACTGATGTCCACCCTGACCAATTTGATTGCGACCGCCATCGGTGCAGCCATTGGCCACTTTGTCATCCATGACATTTCAGGCATGGTGTGGGGCACGGCGGCCTGTGCCCTGGCCGCCTACGGCATCATCCATCGCATTCGACGCAAATCCACGCACACGCCTGCATCCGTGTCCTGAGCCATCGCTTTGATGCCTGCGTGACCACTCGGCGAAGTGGAGTGCAGGCAGACGCCGTATAGTCCCCTTTTTTGCTTACGGAGCGCGACGATGCACGTGGACTACTACATGGTTCCCAACAGCCCTTGGACCTACCTCGGGCATGAACGACTGGCCAAAATCGCCGCGGAAACCGGCGCCACCATCGCCATCAAACCCATGGATTTGGGCAAGATTTTTCCGCTGTCGGGTGGTCTGCCACTGCCCAAGCGCGCGCCCCAGCGCCA
The DNA here is from genome assembly GCA_023260355.1 of Burkholderiaceae bacterium. Classification (GTDB taxonomy): domain Bacteria; phylum Pseudomonadota; class Gammaproteobacteria; order Burkholderiales; family Burkholderiaceae_C; genus RS62. The sequence continues at coordinate 1,671 of JALQVJ010000292.1, forward strand.
GGCCTACCGATTGGTGGAATTGGCCCGCTTTCGAGATCACTTGGGCATGCCGCTGAATATCCACCCAGCGTTTTTTCCGGTGCCGGCCGACGCGGCGTCTGCATTGATCGTGGCGGCCAATCAAAACGGCGGTACCGCCGCTGCCATGAAGCTGGCCGGCGCGCTGTTGCGTGCCGTGTGGGCCGAAGAACGCAACATCGCTGATGCCGACACCTTGGCCGCTTTGGTCCAATCATGCGGCTTGCCACCTGAACTGGTGAAGGCCGCGAGCAGCGATGCGGTGCAGGCCGAGTACCACGCCAACACCGAAGCCGCGATCGCCTTGGGCGTGTTTGGTGCTCCTACTTTTGTGATCAACGGCGAAATGTTCTGGGGCCAGGACCGATTGGAATTCGTCGAGCGCGCGCTGAAACAAGGCGCTTGAGCCATCGGTCGTTGCGTGCGTGGCGGCGCATGCCATCACGCCGCCCCTGACCGACAGCCATAAAAAAAGGGGCTTGAATGGTCTCAAGCCCCTTTGCTGGTTTCAACTCAAAGTCAAGCGAGTCAACCCAGCATCACGCGTTGCTCTCGAACACGCCGCCGTATGTGGCACGCAGCTCGTTCTTTTGAACCTTGCCGGTACCGCCCACGGGCAGGGTGTCGACAAAGATCACGTCGTCAGGCACCCACCATTTGGCGACGCGCTCGCTCAGGAAATCAAGCATTTCTTGCTTCTCTAGCTTTTGCTCGGGCTTTTTCACGATCAACAGCAGGGGGCGCTCGTCCCACTTGGGATGCTTGACGCCAATCACCGCCGCCATGGCAACCGAGGGGTGGCCCACCGCGGCGTTCTCGAGGTCGATCGAGCTGATCCACTCGCCACCGCTTTTGATCACGT
>JALQVJ010000334.1 GCA_023260355.1 Burkholderiaceae bacterium
CGGGTCTACCCATGGGGCATGTGCGCACCAAGGTGATGTTGCCTGTGGGGCTCAAAGTCGATTTGGCGGTTCAGGGCCGTGAGGCATTGCTCATGTGGGCGCACGACCACCATTAACTCAGGAGTGCTCGAATGACCGTCTTCAGTCAAAAAAGGGTTTACGAAGTATTGGAGCGCGGTCGAAGCAATGACGCGACAGCCTACTGGGTCAATGCTGGGCTCATGGTCTTGGTGATGGTCAACATTTGCGCTGTCATCATCGAGTCAGAGCACAGCATCTATGTCAAATACAAGTTGTGGTTCGATTCTTTTGAGTATTTTTCAGTTGCTGTCTTCTTGGTGGAGTACTTGCTCAGAGTTTGGACTGCATCGCTCAACCCCCAGTTTGGGGATACGCCTTGGCAGCGACGCAAAGCCTACATATTCAGTCTGTATGGGCTTGTGGATCTGATCGCGATCTTGCCATCGATACTTGCTTTTGCGATGCCCGGCATTGATTTGCGCTCGCTCAGAGCGATCCGATTGTTGCGCATTCTTAAATTCACTCACTACAGTTACGCCTTGCAGGATCTGTGGCGGGCGATATATGAGGAGCGAAGAGCCTTTATGGCATCTTTGTACGTGCTGGGCGTGGCCATCATTCTGTCCTCCACAATGATGTATCTTGCCGAACATCACGTGCAGCCTGACAAATTCTCAAGTATCCCGCGCGCCATGTGGTGGAGCATCATCACGTTGACAACCGTGGGCTACGGTGACGTGTCACCGGTGACACCATTGGGGCAGTTCTTGGGGGCGGTGGTGGCGATCATGGGCGTGTGCACCGTGGCGTTGATCACGGGCATTTTGGCGTCCTCATTTGCCGTGCAAATGGAGCGCCGCAAGCGTGAGTTTGAGGAGCATCTGCATGAGGCGATGGCAGATGGCGTGCTGACGGACAAAGAAATTGAATTTTTGGACACGCTCAAAGACGATATGGGCGTGAGCGACGAAGAGTTTGAGCGCTTGCGCAAAAAGTTTTTACATAAACACCATGGCAAACATGGCCACCGTTGAGTGCGCGGCAACACGAGCCTGACGGCGTCCGCGAAATCAGGCAGTGGACTCGGCGTCTTGCGTGATCTTTTCAACCTGCTCGTGGGCCTCTAGCCAAGCCATTTCGCATTCGGCTTGCTCTTCATCGAGCGCTTTGGCGCGGCGTCCAAGGTCCGCGATTTCAGCGGCAGCAGGGGATTCGAGAAGGCGAGCGTTGATCTGCTCGCGCTCCTGCTCAATCGCGGCCATGCGCTTTTCAGCGTCTTGGATGCGCTTTTGGTGGGGCTTGAGCTGGGCTTGGAGCGCTTGGCGCTTGGCCGCTTGTTCTTTGCGCAACTGCGACTGGTTGACCCGCTGAACCGGTGTCTCATTCACCCCAGCCGACTGCACAGTGTCCATGCTGCGGCTGCTGGCCGCGTCACGCCGGCGCTTGGCTTCGTCGAGCAGGTAGGCCTGATAGTCTTCCAAGTCGCCGTCGAAGTCGCGCACTCGGCCCTCGCTCACCAACCAGAATTCATCACACACACTGCGCAACAGCGCGCGGTCGTGGCTGACCAGCATGACAGTGCCTTCAAAGGCGTTGAGCGCCATGCCCAGGGCCTCGCGGGTGGTCAAGTCCAAGTGGTTGGTTGGCTCGTCCATCAGCAGCAGATTGGGGCGCTGCCACACCAGCATGGCCAACACCAGGCGGGCCTTCTCACCACCGCTCATGGTGCCGACCGCTTGATTGACCATGGTGTCGACAAAGCGGAAACCACCCAAAAAATTGCGCAGCTCTTGCTCGCGCGCATGGGGCGTCACTGCAGCAGACAAGCGGATCATGTGCTGCAGGGGCGATTCGTCGACCCGCAAAATGTCCAGCTCTTCCTGAGCAAAGTAGCCAATGCTCAAGCCTTTGCCTTCGGTTGGCGCATGGCTGAGCGCTGGTAAATCGCGGGCGATGGTCTTGATCAGCGTCGACTTGCCTTGTCCATTGGCGCCAAGGATGCCAATGCGTTGACCCGCCAATACGGTGCGTTCGATGCCCGTGACGATGGCGGTTTCTTGGCCGCTGTCGCTGCGATATCCGACACTGGTGTGCTTGAACGACAGCATGGGGTTGGGGAGCGCGTCTGGCACCTTGAACTCGAACTGAAAATCAGCCGCAGTCACGACAGGTGCGATGCGCTCCATGCGCTCCAGGGCCTTGACTCGGCTCTGGGCTTGCTTGGCTTTGGAGGCCTTGGCTTTGAAGCGGTCAATGAACTTTTGCAGGTGCGCAACTTTGTCTTGCTGCTTGGCAAAGGCGGCTTGCTGCAACTCGATTTGCTGAATCCGCAAGTCTTCGAATGTCGAATAGTTGCCGCCATAGCGGTTCAGTTGGCCCTCTTCGAGGTGCAAGGTGACTTTGGTCACCGCGTCCAAAAACTCGCGGTCGTGGCTGATGACGAGCAGCGTGCCCTGAAAGCGCTTGAGCCAGGCTTCTAGCCACACCAAAGCATCCAAGTCCAAGTGGTTCGTGGGCTCGTCCAACAACAGCAAGTCCGCTGGGCACATGAGGGCGCGCGCCAATTGCAGTCGCATGCGCCAGCCGCCGGAAAACGTGTTGACCCCGTTGTCCAACTGAGCCACGGTAAAGCCCAAGCCCATCAGCAGGGTTTGCGCTCGCGACTTGGCGTCATGCGCACCGGCGTCTGCCAGTGCTGCGTGGGCCAAACCAATGGCATGCCCGTCACCGCTCGCCTCTGCGGCAGCCAATGCCGCCAACGCCTCTTGAAGCGGTTGATCCCCTGCCAAGACGAAATCGGTGGCGGACTCATCGCTGTCCGGCATGTGTTGCGCCACTTGGGCAATGCGCCATGTGGGTGGCATGCTCCAGTCGCCAGACTCCTCGTGCAAGGCGCCCGTCAAGAGCGCAAACAGCGACGATTTGCCTGCGCCATTGCGTCCTACCAGTGATGCTTTCTCACCGGGGTGCAAGGTGACGCTGGCATGGTCGAGTACCTTCTTGGTGCCGCGAGCCAGCGTGACTTTGGTCAGCACGATCACAGCAACTGCTCCCGCGTGAGCAACAGCACTTGGTCATTGCCCGCGCTGGTGGACAACCAAAGCGGGTCTAGGTGAGGGAAAGCCGCCTCAAAGAAGGCGCGCTCATGACCAATTTCAAGCACCAGGGCGCCGCCATCCGTCAACTGCGATGCAGCAGCCGCCAACATGGGGCGAATGAAATCCATCCCATCGGTGCCACCGGCCAATGACAGTGTGGGCTCTTGTTGGTATTCCTTGGGCAGTGCCGCCATGCTGTCGCTATTGACATAGGGCGGGTTGCACAAGATCAGGTCATACGGGCCGCGAACGTTCTCGAGACCATCCGAGTGCAACAACAGCACACGGTCCTGCACCTTGTGTTTGTTGACATTGATGGCGGCCACTTCCAACGCGTCATGGCTGATGTCGGCGGCGTCTACATCGGCATCGAGGCACATCACAGCGGTCAAGATCGCCAAGCTGCCGTTCCCCGTGCAAAGGTCCAGAACCCGTCCCTTGTCCTCACTGAGCCAATCGTCGAGTCGCCCATCCACCAGTGGCTCGGCGATCAGGCTGCGCGGCACGATCACCCGCTCGTCCACATAAAAGGGCAGTCCCTGAAGCCACGCCTCCTGGGTCAGGTAAGCCAAAGGCTTGCGCGTTTGCAAGCGTTGGGCCAGCAGGTTTTGCGCTTTCAGCACATCGTCAGCCGACAACGCACGCTCATCGAGCTCCGTGTCCAACGGCAGCTTCAGTGACCACAGCACCATCCAGGCCGCTTCATCCCATGCCTCGAAGGTGCCATGCCCGAGCGACAGCTCGCCGGCATCGATCGCGGCCTGCAGCGATTGAGTCGTGGTCTCGACCAACTGGATCAAAGTGGTGTGTGTCATCGCGGCGCAGTGTATCAAGGCAAAAAAGGGCGAAGGCACGATTGCGCTTCGTCAAAAACGCCAAGGGCGACCGAAGTCGCCCATGGCAGAGTGTTCAACAATCAATAAGCCTTGGCGCGGCGCGCTGGGTGAGGGCGCTTGCTGTTGCCGAACTTGCGACCAGGAGGGCCCTTGCGCTTAGGAATGGGGCCACCCTTGGGCTCCAAGCCGGGCACGGTTGCCACAGCAATGTCTTGCTTGGTGAAGTACTGGATATCGCGGATCTTGCGCTCGTCACGCCACTCGGCAAAGGTCACAGCTGAGCCTTGGCGACCGGCACGGCCCGTGCGGCCGATGCGGTGCGTGTAGTCCTCAGCCTTCATGGGCAGGCCAAAGTTGAACACGTGGCTGATGCTGGGCACATCGATGCCGCGAGCGGCAACGTCGGTGGCCACCAGGATTTGCACATGACCATCGCGCAGTGCCTTGAGGCGGCGGTTGCGCAGACCTTGGTTCATGGCACCGTGCAAGGCGACGGCGCTGAAGCCGGCTTCTTGCAGGTCCAAAGCAAGCTCGTCGCACTGGATCTGTGTGCTCGCGAAAACAATGGCCTGCTCAATGTCGGGCGCGCGCAACCAGTGGTCGAGCAACTCGCGCTTGTGGCGCAGGTTGTCGGCCCAGTAAAGGTGCTGCTCAATGTTCGCGTGGGCCTCTTGAGCGGTGTTGATTTCGACTTTCTTGACGTGGGCGCCTTCGTCGCGCATCACACGCATCGCCAAACGCTGGATGTTGGGCGCGAAGGTCGCTGAAAACATCATGGTTTGCTCGCGGTTGGACGTCAGGTCGTTGATGGCGGCGAGCTCATCAGCAAAGCCCAAATCCAACATGCGATCGGCTTCGTCAACCACCAAAAAGCGGACTTGGTCCAACTGCAAACTGCCGCTGGACTCGAGGTCCAACAAGCGACCGGGCGTGGCCACGACCAATGAGGCGTTCTGCAACTGAGCGATCTGAGCACCATAAGCGCTGCCACCAGTGATCGAAGCAATGCGGATGCCACGGCAAAAGCGCACCAACTCGATGGCGTCACGTGCCACCTGTTGCGCCAACTCGCGGGTCGGGCAGACGATCAAGGCCAATGGGATCGCAGGTGCGAAACGGCGACGGCGGTCATTGGGGTTGCCACGAGGGGCAGCCATGGGGTTCTCAGCCTTGGCTCGCAACAGCGTGTTGAGCACAGGCAACAAAAAGGCAGCGGTTTTGCCGCTTCCGGTCTGGCTGGACACCATCAAGTCGGCGCCGATTTCGCCGTCGGCGTTCAAGGCGTGACCAATGGATTGCTGCTGGACAGGGGTGGGTTCAGAGTAACCGAGTGCGCCAACGGCATACAACAGCTCGTCGGCCAAGCCCAATGCGGCAAAGGCTTCGGGCTTGGGGGGCAGTGGGGCTTCTTCGTGAGTGACGCGAGGGCGACGGGGAGCTGAGCGCTCAGCAAAGGCTTCGCGGGACGCATCGCGGGCACGGGGGCCGTCTGCAGGATGAGTGGCTTTCGCGTGAGCACGCGCGGGATGACGAGGTTTCATGACCATCTTTCATTTGTGTGCGCGCACGACCATGGACCAACAAGGCCTGGAGTGAGTCCGCTGCGCACGGGTTGAAAAACATCAACCATCAAACGAGAGGACCCTTACACAAATGAGTGGGGGAGGTCAGCTGGAGGCGCCGTGTGGCGCATAAAAGCGATCAGCGTGTTGCGGTAGATGCAAAAAACGATTTGCATTCTTTGCAAACCGACGCGGCGA
>JALQVJ010000364.1 GCA_023260355.1 Burkholderiaceae bacterium
TCGAAGAAGCTCAGCCAGCCGCCCTGGTTCCAAGACAGATCCCCGCTACCCAAGCGCCCAAGAGCCCGCATCGGCAACATCAAAAAATAGGTGCCGGACCGAAACCCGTGGCGCTTGGGACGCAAACGTTCGTGCGCAACGTGACCCGTCGCGAGGTATGGGCCTCGAGCCGCGGGCAAACGCGTATCGCTCACGACGCGAGCACTCCCACGGCGGCTTGCTTGCCTGCTTGGAAGCCGTCTTCGTGAAACCCATACCCCATCCAAGCGCCGGCAAACCAAACACCGCCCTCCCCCTGCAAGGCTGCCACGTCGGCTTGCGCCCTGATGGCCGGCCCATCGAACACCGGGTGCGCGTAGTCGTAGCGCCCCAATACTTTGTCTTCGTCAATGCCATCTATGGGATTCAATGACACCAAGACCGGCTGGTCAAACGGCAACGGCTGCAGTGCATTGAGCCAATAGTGCAAGCACACCCGGGTGCTCTCCTGGTCGAGGGACGCCGCGCGCTGGTAGTTCCATGCAGACCATGCCCGCCTGCTTCGCGGCATCACCCGGACATCCGTGTGTAACACCGCCTCGTTCGATTGATAACGAATCGCCCCCAACACACTGCGATCCGCATCCGTGGGCTGGTCTAGCAATGCCAAGCTTTGGTCAGAATGCCCCGCCATAACGATCGCATCGAAAGACAACACCTCGCCATCGACACGCAGGCTGGGCCCTTGTCCAGCGACGCCGGCCCGGCAAACCGCTTCCACGGGGCTGGACGTCTTCACGACATCGATGTGTTCAGCAATGCGCGTCACATACTCTCGCGACCCACCCTCGACGGTCCACCACTGGGGTCGATCATTCACTTGAATCAAACCGTGGTTGTGGCAGAAGCGAATCATTGTCGCAACCGGAAACTCCAGCATCTGATCCGTCGGACAACTCCAAATGCAGCCCAACATGGGTAGCAAATACCAGTCTTGGAATCCGCGTGAAAAGCCTTGGACCCTCAAAAATTCACGCAAAGGCTGCTGGAGTTGCTCAGCCGCACCCGTCGCCGCAAGTGCCGTAGCGACTTTGTTGAATCGCAGGATCTCACGCAACATCCACCAAAATTGGGGCTTCAACAGGTTCGCACGCTGCGCAAACACGCTATTCAGATCGGAGCCGCCCCACTCAAGCGGCTGCCCACCAGCCGAGTTGGGAATGCGCGCAGAGAACGACATATCTGAGCGTGCGGTGGCGACGCCCAACTCTGCAAACAGCGCAATCAAGCCAGGGTAAGTTCTTTCGTTGAACACCAAAAACGTTACCTACCGAGCCAGAACCAATAGCGTCTAAAATAGCAGCCCGCTGTTGCCTAGAAGCCCCCGC
>JALQVJ010000381.1 GCA_023260355.1 Burkholderiaceae bacterium
CGCCACCTGAACTTGCGTCTGCAATTCGGCCAAGGTGTAGCGCGTATTTTGGTAGGCCGCAACGGCTTGCCCAAATACTTTGCGTTCCTTGACGTAGGCGATGGTTTCATCGATGACGGCTTGCGATGCAGCGATCGCACTGATCGCAATCTGCAAACGCTCCCAGGGCAGCTGCTCCATCAAACCGATGAAGCCGCGATTCAACTGGGCCTCGCCGCCCAACAGCTGATCAGCACTCACCCGCACGTTTTGAAAAAACAGCTCTGACGTGTCTTGGGCCTTCATGCCGAGCTTCTTGAGGCGCTTGCCCTTGTCAAAACCCGGGGTTCCGGCTTCAACCAAAAAGAGGCTGGTGCCTTTGGCGCCAGCCGCAGGATCTGTCTTAGCGACCACGATCACGACGTCTGCGTTCCAGCCGTTCGTGATGAAGGTTTTGCTGCCATTGATGATGTAGTCGCTGCCATCGCGCACGGCTGTCGTCTTGACGCCCTGCAAATCGCTGCCCGCTGACGGCTCGGTCATGGCGATGGCACCAATCATTTCACCTCTGGCCATCGCAGGCAGATACTTGGCCTTTTGCTCGTCTGTGCCGTAGTGCAGGATATAGGGCGCGATGATTTCGCTGTGAAGCCCAAAGCCGATGCCAGAGAAACCGCCCTCGGCCAGCACCTCCATTTGAATGACCGAATAGCGCTTGTCGTCGACCGAGCCGCCATAAGCCTCGGGCATGGTCATGCACAAAAACCCATGCTCTCCCGCCTTGCGCCAGACTGATTTGTCGACGAATCCTTGCTCCTCCCAAGCCTCGTGGTGCGGGGCGATTTCTTTGTCCACAAATTTTTGAAACGCGTCTCTGAATGCCAAATGGTCCGCGTCAAAAACGGTGCGCTCGATCATGTCTGTGTCTCCAAGGTGATTTTTACAAAGCAATTGCTTGGCAAAATAACTATACAAGATTTCATCCTTTCTGAAAGACACAAAGATGACCGATGCACTGATCTTCGACGCGGTTCGCACACCTCGCGGCAAAGGCAAAAAAGATGGCTCCCTTCACGAGGTCAAGCCCATCGATCTGGCGGTGTGCGTGCTCGAAGCCCTGCGCGAAAGAAACGGCTTTGACCCTGCCGAGGTCGACGACATCGTCATGGGGGTCGTGTCGCCCATTGGCGAACAAGGCTCGGTATTGCCCAAGGTCGCGGCACTCAAAGCGGGCTGGGACGTGCAGTGTGCGGGGGTGCAAATCAACCGTTTCTGCGCCAGCGGACTGGAGGCCGTGAATATGGCCGCTCAAAAAATCGCAAGCGGCTGGGAAGACTTGGTGGTGGCTGGCGGTGTGGAGAGCATGAGCCGCGTGCCCATTGGCGCCGACGGCGGCGCGTGGTCACAAGACCCCATCACACACCTGGAGACCTTGTTCGTCCCCCAAGGTGTGGGGGCCGACCTCATCGCCACCCTCGAGGGCTTCAGCCGAGCCGACGTCGACGCGTATGCAACGGAAAGCCAGCGCCGCGCGGCACACGCCCGAGGCGCAGGATACTTTGACAAATCCATCGTGCCAGTGCGTGACCCGCTCGGACAAACGATCTTGGCGCAGGATGAATTCATCAAACCCAGCACAAGCGTCGAAACCTTGGCGGCCCTCAAGCCCTCGTTTCAGGGCCTGGGCGACTTGGGATTCGATGCAGTTGCACTCGAGAGATACCCCCAGGTCGAGCGCATCCACCATGTGCACCACGCTGGCAACTCATCGGGCATCGTGGATGGCGCAACCGCTGTTTTGATTGGCAACGCACAAGCGGGCAAGCGTTGGGGCCTGACACCGCGCGCTCGCATCGTGGCGACAGCCGTCAGTGGTGCTGATCCCACCATCATGCTGACCGGGCCTGCGCCAGCAGCGCGCAAGGCGCTGGCCAAAGCAGGTCTGAAGCCCAGCGACATCGACCTGGTCGAGATCAACGAAGCGTTTGCGGCCGTCGCCATGAAGTTCATGAAAGACCTCGGCTTTAGGCACGAACAAACCAATGTCAATGGTGGCGCCATCGCTATGGGGCACCCACTTGGGGCCACTGGCGCCATGATTTTGGGCACCCTCATCGATGAGCTGGAACGACGCGGCCAACGCTATGGTTTGGCCACACTTTGCGTCGGCGGTGGCATGGGCATTTGCACCATCGTCGAACGCCTTTGAACCACCTGCTCGCCATCATTTGAAAGCCAGCCATGCAAACTCCAACCATTCAATTTGATCTGACAGATGGCATCGTGACCCTCACGATGAACGAACCCGACTCGCCTGTGAACACCATGTGCACGCAATGGCAGCATGACTTTGCGGCATGCACTCAGCACATCCTCGAGCGCAGAGCGGACATCAAAGGGATCGTTCTCGCGTCGGCCAAAAAAGTCTTCTTCGCTGGCGCCGATCTGAAAGGCGTGATGCGATCGACCGCCGCAGACGCCACCGCTGTGTTCGAAGAGATTGAGGCCATCAAACGCAATTTCCGCGCACTCGAAACCTTGGGTATCCCTGTCGTGACCTGCATCAATGGCCATGCCCTCGGCGGCGGCTGGGAGTTGGCCCTGGTGGGGCACCACCGCATCGCCATCAACGACCCCCGAACGCAACTGGGTTTGCCCGAGGTGTCGATCGGCCTGCTGCCCGGCGGCACCGGCGTGATCAAGATGACGAGGCTGCTCGGCTTGGTGAAGGCGCAGCCCTACATTCTTGAGAGCAAACTCTTCACGCCCCAAGAGGGCTTTGAGCTCGGCTTGATACACGACCTGGTTGCGCCCGGCGACGACGCCCCTGCCCAACTCAAATCCAAAGCGCTGGCGTGGATTGAAGCCAACCCAACGGCCCAACAGCCATGGGATGCCAAGGGCTACCGCATGCCCGGCGGCGGCCCACTGTCCCCTGCCCTTGCTGGTGCCATGAGCGTGGCGCCAACGATGCTCAAGAAGAAAACACGCGGCTTGCTGCCGGCGCCAGAGTACGCATTGGC
>JALQVJ010000418.1 GCA_023260355.1 Burkholderiaceae bacterium
TCGCCGCGCTCGCGCAGCCGCTCTACCACTGTTCGGGTGCCGTGCAAGGCCGGGCCCTCCTCATCACTGGTCAGCAAAAATGCGATCGAGAGTGGCGCGTCTGGGTGCTTGGCCACGAACTGCTCGCATGCCACGACCATGGCGGCCAACGAGGTTTTCATGTCTGCCGCGCCTCGACCATATAGTTTGTTGTCGCGATAGCTTGGGGTGAACGGGTCGCTCGTCCACGCGTCCAAGGGGCCAGTCGGCACCACGTCGGTGTGCCCCGCAAAGACCAATGTCGGCGCGCTGGGGCCTGCGCTGCGTTTGGCCCACAGGTTCTCGACCCGTGCCGCCCCTTCGCCGCTGGGCATCATCTCAATCTCAAAGCCGATGGCTTGGAGCCGGCTCGCGATCAACGGCAGACACCCCGCATCCTCAGGGGTCACAGAGGGGCAAGCGATCAAGGCTTCGGTCAAACGCAGGGTATCGGTCATGTTCGGAAAATGCTCTTGGCGGATAGAAAGGGCGTGGCCCATCGGGCTGAGATGTGCCGGTGCGCGCATGTGCTGACATTCTAGATGCGCGAAGTGATTCCCCTGTCTCCGCCAGGGCGCCCGCCCGCTGGCTTTGCGTCCAAGTGCCCTGGCGTGCGTTGGGTGCGGTGCCCATGAAAAAAGCCACCCGAGGGTGGCTTGGTGCAGAGCGGACTTGGGTCAAGTGCGCAGCAATTCGTTGATGCTGGTCTTGCTGCGGGTTTGTGCGTCCACTTTCTTGACGATCACTGCGCAGTACAGGGAGCAGCTGCCATCTGAGCTGGGCAAGTTGCCCGACACCACCACAGAGCCTGCGGGGATGCGGCCGTAGCTCACTTCGCCTGTCGCACGGTCAAAGATCTTGGTGGATTGGCCGATGTAAACACCCATCGAAATCACCGAGTTCTCTTCGACGATCACGCCTTCCACGACCTCAGAGCGAGCGCCGATGAAGCAGTTGTCTTCAATGATGGTTGGGTTGGCTTGCAGGGGCTCGAGCACGCCGCCGATCCCGACACCACCAGACAGGTGGACGTTTTTACCAATTTGCGCGCATGAGCCCACGGTCGCCCATGTGTCCACCATGGTGCCTTCATCGACATACGCACCGATGTTCACATACGAGGGCATCAGGACCGCGCCTTTGCCAATGAAGCTGCCATGGCGCGCGACTGCAGGGGGCACAACGCGCACACCAGTCTCGCGCATTTGTGCCTCGGTCAATTTGCTGAACTTGGTAGGCACTTTGTCAAAAAACGCCAATTCGCCGGC
>JALQVJ010000031.1 GCA_023260355.1 Burkholderiaceae bacterium
GACCGGCTGCTTCGATTTGATCGCATAGATCGACGGTGGCGGCGCTGGGCATCAAAAGACCGTCCAGTGATAGGAAGGTTTATGCTCAGGCCATGACCTCACCCTCAACGCTCCAAACCCTCAACTGGCAAATCGAAGGCATGACCTGCGCCTCATGCGTGGCGCGGGTCGAGCGCTCGCTGGCCAAGGTGGGCGGCGTGGCCAGTGCGCAGGCCAACCTCGCCACCGAATCGGTGCAGGTGTCATTCGAGGCGCCAGCCACCCCGGCAGCGCTCAAGTCCGTGCTCGATCAAGCGGGTTACCCGGTGCGTGAATCGCGTGTCAGCTTGCGCGTCGAGGGCATGACCTGTGCCTCTTGCGTGGGTCGTGTTGAGCGGGTGCTCAAGAAAACACCGGGCGTCGTCGACGCGGCGGTCAACTTGGCCAACGAAACAGCCGAGATCACCTATTGGACTGGGACCACCGACGCCACCCGCTTGTCCCAAGCCATCACCGATAGTGGCTATCCCGCTCACGCACCTCAATCGAATGACGCCACATTGGCTGAGCGCAAGGCAAGCGAGTCCGCCTCTTGGGCACGCGCCATGGGGCTGTCAGCGGCATTGGGTGTACCCGTGATGGTGCTGGCCATGGGAGGGCACATCTCTGCGACATGGCACCAATGGATGATGAGCCTCGGCGCAGCCACTTGGAATGCGCCCGTGCAGTGGCTCTTGACCACGGCCATCATGGTGGGCCCCGGCCGGTATTTTTATGTGCACGGCTTTCGCGCACTGTTCAAAGGTGCGCCCGACATGAACAGTTTGGTGGCGCTGGGCACAGCCGCCGCCTACCTCTACTCGGTGGTGGCCACGGCGCTGCCCGAGCTCTTGCCCGAGTCCGCTCGCCATGTGTACTTTGAGGCGGCGGCCATGATCATCGTGCTGATTGCGCTGGGCCGCACACTGGAGGCTCGCGCCAAAGGCCGCACTGGCGCAGCCATCGCCAAGCTCATGGGCTTGCGGCCCAAGACCGCCCAAGTCTGGCGCGACGCGCAGTGGGTCGAAGTCGCGCTTGAGGCCATTCAGGTCGGTGACGTGATCCAGGTGTTTCCGGGTCAGAAAATCGCCGTCGACGGCTTGGTGACCGAAGGCGAGTCCTACGTGGACGAGTCCATGCTCACCGGCGAGCCCATGCCCCAGGCCAAGACACCGGGTGCTTGGGTCACAGCCGGCACGGTCAATGGACAAGGCAGCTTGCAAGTCAAAGCGCAGCAGGTCGGTGCAGACACGGCGCTGGCACACATCATTCGCATGGTTGAGCAAGCGCAGGGCGCCAAGTTGCCCATCCAAGCCATGGTCGATCGCATCACGGCGTGGTTTGTCCCTGCTGTCTTGGTCGCAGCTGCGATCACCGTGGGCGTCTGGCTGATCTGGGGGCCTGAGCCCGCCATGACCCAAGCCTTGGTCGCCGGCGTGTCGGTGTTGATCATCGCGTGCCCTTGTGCCATGGGGTTGGCCACACCCACATCGATCATGGTGGGGACTGGTCGCTCGGCCGAGTTGGGCGTTTTGTTCCGCCAGGGCGATGCCTTGCAGGCCCTGCAGGGCGTGCAGCTTGTGGCCTTTGACAAAACTGGCACGCTCACGCAGGGCAAGCCCAGCGTGGTCGACGCTTGGTACGCCGACGGTGCAGACAGCGCCAGCGCCCACTTTGCCCTGCAAGCCACCGCCTCCGTGGAGCACAAGTCCGAGCACCCGCTGGCCAAGGCCGTCTTGGACTGGGCGAACCAAAGCCAACTCGGCGCCTTGCCGGTCGACGGATTTCAGGCGGTGACCGGGTGGGGCGTGCAAGGCCACGTCAACGGCCAGCTTGTGCAAGCAGGCGCGTGGCGCTGGATGTCTCAGCTGGGCGTCGATGTGTCGGCCGCGCAGCCCAACATGGATGCCTGGGCAGCTCGCGGCCAAAGCGGGCTGTGGGTCGTGGTCGATGGGCGCCTGTGTGCGGGCTTTGCAGTCAGCGACACCGTCAAGCCCGGTGCCCACCAAGCGGTGCGCGCCTTGCAGGACATGGGCATGCGCGTGGCCATGGTGACTGGCGATCACGCCGCCAGTGCGCATGCGCTGGCACAACAGTTGGGATTGGATGAGGTGCTCGCCGACGTGCTGCCCCACGACAAAGCCAAGGCGGTGCAGCAATGGCAATCGCAGTGGGGCAGGGTGGCCTTTGTGGGCGATGGCATCAACGACGCACCGGCCTTGGCCGCCGCCGATGTGGGCCTTGCCATGGCCAACCTCAATGCCGATGGTCAGCGCGGTGGCACCGATGTGGCCATGCAAGCGGCTGGCATCACGCTGATGCGTGGGGATGTGGCGTTGGTGGCGGGCGCGTTGGAT
>JALQVJ010000069.1 GCA_023260355.1 Burkholderiaceae bacterium
AAGTGGTTCAACGTGGTCTCTTACGGCCTCAATGAACAAGAAGCCATCGACTACGAAACCATGGAAGCCAAAGCGCGTGAGCACAAGCCCAAGCTGATCATTGCGGGGGCCTCGGCCTACAGCTTGCACATCGATTTCGAGCGCTTCGCCAAGATCGCCAAAGAAGTCGGTGCCATTTTCATGGTCGACATGGCCCACTACGCCGGCCTGATTGCGGCAGGTGTCTACCCCAACCCCGTGCCCTATGCTGACGTCGTGACGTCAACCACGCACAAGAGCTTGCGCGGCCCGCGCGGTGGCATCATTTTGATGAAAGCCGAGCACGAAAAAGCCATCAACAGTGCCATCTTCCCTGGCCTGCAAGGCGGCCCCCTGATGCACGTCATCGCGGCCAAAGCCGTGGCTTTCAAAGAGGCGCTCAGCCCTGAGTTCAAGTCCTACCAGGCGCGCGTGATTGCCAACGCAGACGCCATGGCCAAGACCTTGGCCGCTCGCGGCTTGCGCATCATCAGCGGTGGCACCCAAAGCCACGTGATGTTGGTCGATTTGCGCTCGAAAAACCTGACCGGCAAGGAAGCCGAGGCCATTTTGGGCTCTGTGCACATGACCGTGAACAAGAACGCGATCCCCAATGACCCCCAAAAACCCATGGTCACCAGCGGCGTGCGCATTGGCACCCCTGCCCTGACCACCCGTGGCTTTGGCGTCGAAGAGGCGACTGCGACCGCGCACTTGATCGCGGACACGCTTGACAATCCGCACGACGAAGCCAACTTGGCTGCTGTGCGCGAGAAGGTCGCCGCGTTGACAGCGCGTTTCCCCGTCTACGGCGGCTAAGCCCATGCCCAGCAATCTGAAAGGCGCCTGGTGAAGTGTCCTTTCTGTGGGCATGCCGACACGCCAGTCGTGGAAACGCGACTGGCGGATGACGACACCCAATTGCGCCGCCGTCGCAAGTGCAGCAAATGCGAGCGCCGCTTCACGACCTACGAGCGACCAGAAATTTCGTTTCCAATGGTCGTTAAAAAAGACGGCAGTCGCGTCGAATACGAACGTCGCAAACTCGAGGGGTCATTTCAGCTCGCACTGCGCAAACGCCCTGTCAGCGCCGAGCTGGTCGCGGCGGCGATCGACCGCATTGAGGAAAAATTGTTGGTGCCCTCGCTGCGTGAGGTCCCTTCATCGCGCATTGGTCAGCTGGTGATTCGCGAACTCAAGAAGATGGACAAGGTGGCCTATGTCCGTTTCGCGAGCGTCTACCAAAGCTTTGAAGACATCGATGAGTTCAAAGCCTTCTTGGATGACGTCAAAGGCTCTTGATCTGCGCAATCGGACACAGATCGCCCGCTTTTCATGATCTCCTGCAGCCCAAGGCTGCCCGGGTTCAAGCGCGTGCTCCTAAATTGGGCACATGACGCCAGGCCCTCAACATGAAAACGACCACCCCTCTGTTCTGACGCCTGCAGCAGACTCCCCCGCACGCTGGTGCATCCCATTCTCTCGTGCGTCTCGTGCGTCCGGCGCGCCTCATCGGCGCATGGTTGGCGTGGCTCTGCTGGAGTGGCTGCTGGCCATGTCCATGTTCCTGATCTTGCTGGCGGCAGGCTACCCATGGATGCAAGCCGCATGGCAATCGATTCAGACCCACAGTGTGAGCCA
>JALQVJ010000070.1 GCA_023260355.1 Burkholderiaceae bacterium
ATGCGCTCGACGATGCATGCCTCTGCTTCTGGGTGCAGACGCAATTCCTCACCCAGCGCACGCCCGGCGCACTGACGAGTGTGATCATCGGGTGTCGCCCCGATACCACCGAACGAAAAGACCACATCCGCGCTCTCAAATGCCTCTTTGAGCGCATGCGTGAGCCGAACGGGGTCATCTCCCAAATAGCGGCTCCACGCCAAGCGCAAGCCTCTTTGACCCAGCAACTCGATCAGTTTGGGCATGTGCTTGTCTGCGCGCCGCCCAGACAAGATTTCATCGCCAATGATGATGGCGCCAATCTCTAAACCCATTTGCTTTTCCTTTATCGGGAGATATCTTCAACGTCAGTCACGGTGCGCACTGCATCCAATCGGACAGACGCGTTCGCAGCGCCAGTGCCACTTGTGCGCTCAAGTCTCATGCGATGCAGTGCGCTGAGCCCAAAATGGGCGAACCACAGCGACGAGAATGCGAACACCAAGGTGTAGACCCACACGGCCAGAGGAACCAAAACCGGCGCCAATGCAATGAACATCGCGCCAGACGCCCACAACAAGCTCGGTGCCGCA
This sequence comes from Burkholderiaceae bacterium, assembly GCA_023260355.1. Lineage (GTDB taxonomy): Bacteria > Pseudomonadota > Gammaproteobacteria > Burkholderiales > Burkholderiaceae_C > RS62. The sequence continues at coordinate 573 of JALQVJ010000070.1, forward strand.
CCGAGGTAGCCAGAAACGACACCCATCAACCAAAACGTGTTGCGATGCCGCAGAAACAACGCGTCCCGCTCCTCCCGATTCGCGGCTTCGGCAAGTGCCTCGTACGCAAAGACGCGGTATGTCAACCAGCCCCAAATCAGCGGAGGCAACAGCAAGGCCATCGGTGGTACCAACCACAGCGGCATGGAAACGAGCAGCGCAACAACGGCGAGCAAAGTGGAAGATGTCGACCACCAAGCGCTTTTCCAAAATGAGGCGGGTTGTGCGACAGAAAGCCCGGAGAAACGGCGCTGATGAACCAACTTCACCATCACAGGTGTCATGAACGCCGACACCAACAACAGCGAGCTGATCACGACCAATGGGCTGGCGATCAGCAAGACCGCCAAGGGCCCAAACGCGGCAGTCAAACCGCTCCAACCGATGCTCTCAGTCCAAGCAATGATGGTCTGCACCACTGCGAACGACTGCAGCCCCTGTTGAATCCATGCGACTGCACTATCCCAAAAAAAATACCCAAGGATCAACGAGCCTGCCATCATCAAAACCAAGGGCATCAACGACAAAGCGATCACCCGGGGCATCCAGAGGTAAGCCAGCGCACGCCAAAAAGAATCGAAAATTAGGCCCATCTCAAATTGCTCCGCAATAGCAGGTTGATCG
>JALQVJ010000077.1 GCA_023260355.1 Burkholderiaceae bacterium
TGATCAACCGTCTCCAACTGGATCGCAGCGCTGGTGGCATTAGACAGGCCAGTGACCACCTCGCCAGCGGTCACACCTGCTGCTGCCAACACATCTTGTGATGAATCGTGGCTCATGGACGAAACGCCCAACAAGTTGCCCAACACGCGCAAGACCTTCCATGCGGGCCGTGTTTCGCCCTGGGGCTTGACCACCGCGTGGAAGCTTTGAGCCAGACCCTCTGCGTTGATGAACGTACCCGAGGTTTCGGTGAACGGCGCAATCGGCAACATCACATCGGCGTGCGCCATGTTGGCGTCTTTGAATTGGCTCAAGCTCACGATCATTTCGCAACCGGCCAATTGATCCGCCAATGCAGCGGCATCTCCGGCGTCATGGCCCAACTCGACATTCAGCAAAACCAGAGCCTTGGCACCGCCTTGGAGCATTTGCTGCGCATTCAAACCCTCAGCGCGCGGCTGAGCGCCAACCCATTGGGCACCGACGGTGTTGGCTGCCTCGGTGAGATAACCAAACTTGGCACCGGTTTCTGCCGCCACCCATTGCGCAAGCGCAAGCAATGCGTTCGCGTTGGCGTGATGGGCTGCCGCGTTGCCCAGCAACACGGCCGTCTGATCGCCTTCGATCAAGCTCTTGGCAATCGCCTGTGCGGCTTCGCTGGGTGTCGCCGCAACAGGCGGCGTCACGCCTTTGGCTTGCGCCACGGCAGCTGCGACCTGCGCCAACAAATGCGCCCACTGTGCAGCTGGCCCATTCAAATGGTGGCGCACGGGCATCGCCCAGTCATCCTGCCCCTTGAACTCGCGCGAGGAGCCGATCACGTCCACCTTGCCACCGCGACGTGTCGCCTGGCGGATGCGTGCAGCAAACAGCGGGTGATCCTTGCGCAAGCGGCTACCCACCACCAAAGCATGGTTGAGCTGGCTCAGCGCCTGAATTGGCATGCCCAAATAGCGCACCCCTTCCAGGGCGGCAAACTCGGCGTGGCGAATGCGATGGTCGATGTTGTCGCTGCCCAAGCCACGCACCAACTGTGTGGCGAGGTAAAGCTCTTCGGTGGTGGCATGGGGGCTGACCAACGCGCCCAAGGCATTTGCACCATGATCTTGCTGAATCTGGCGGATGCCGTTGGCCACGTACTCGAGCGCAGTGGTCCAGTCCACTTCTTTCCACTGACCGCCCTGCTTCAGCATCGGACGGGTCAAGCGCTCTTCAGAGTTCAAGGCCTCATATGAAAAGCGGTCACGGTCAGCAATCCAGCACTCATTCACTGATTCGTTTTCCAACGGCACGACGCGCATGACACGGTGGTTTTTCACCTGCACCACCAAGTTGGCACCGGTGCTGTCATGCGGGCTGATGCTCTTGCGGCGTGACAGCTCCCACGTGCGCGCGTTGTAGCGGAATGGCTTGCTGGTCAACGCACCCACAGGGCAGACGTCGATCATGTTGCCCGACAGCTCCGAATCAACCGTTTCACCCACGAAAGTTTCGATCTCTGAGTGCTCGCCTCGGTTGGACATGCCCAACTCCATTTGGCCTGCAATCTCTTGTCCGAAACGCACGCACCGCGTGCAATGGATGCAGCGACTCATTTCCTCCATCGAAATCAGAGGCCCCACATCCTTGGGCATCGTGACGTGCTTTTCTTCTTCGTAGCGTGACTCGCCGCGACCATAGCCCACCGCCAGGTCTTGCAACTGGCACTCGCCTCCTTGGTCGCAAATTGGGCAGTCCAAGGGGTGATTGATCAGCAAGAACTCCATGACGGACTGCTGCGCTTTGATGGCTTTGTCACTCTTGGTGCGCACAACCATGTCCTGCGTCACTGGTGTGGCGCAGGCTGGCATCGGCTTGGGCGCCTTCTCGACATCGACCAAGCACATGCGGCAGTTGGCGGCGATGCTGAGTTTCTTGTGATAGCAAAAATGCGGAATGTAGGTACCGGCCTTCTCGGCCGCATGCATCACCATGCAGCCCTCTTGGACCTCTACCTTTTTACCGTCGAGTTCGATTTCAATCATGGCACTTATCCGTCAAACGTACGCCGGGACCATGCAGGTCTTGTGCGTGATGTGGTGTTCAAATTCCGCTCTGAAATGCTTGAGCA
>JALQVJ010000118.1 GCA_023260355.1 Burkholderiaceae bacterium
ATGCGTTTTTTGAGTTTGTCAAAAGGCTGGTGATTGCCGAGAATGCAGCGATCAGGGCCAAGCGCGCGACCGTCAAGGAAGGCCTGCTTTCGCTCGAGGCCGGCGAGCCACTCAGCGAAGCGTTGGCGCACAAGATCCAAGACTGGTTAGACGCATACCAAGTTGACGACCCCGTGTCGGAGGCCGCTTCGTTGAAGCGATTGCTCAAACGCATGGACGTGATCCCCCCCTCATTGGCGATGGCGCAGGCGGCCAACGAGTCCGCTTGGGGCACCTCGCGGTTTGCGCGAGAGGGCAACAATTTGTTTGGGCAATGGTGCTTTCGGCGCAATTGCGGTATTGCACCTGCGCAGCGTGCCGAGGGTGCGACGCATGAGGTGCGGGTTTTCAAGAAGCCCTACAACTCTGTTGTGGCCTACGTGCACAATCTGAACACCCATCGCAGGTACGCGCGCCTGCGCAATTTGCGTTTGGCCGTGCGGGAATCAGGCCAACCGCTGAATGGCTTGCACTTGGTTGAAGGCTTGCTCGGCTATTCGCAAGAGGGCCCGAAATACGTGGAATGGATTCGGCAAATCATCACGACCAATGACCTCACCGCCGCGGATCGCCAACTGGGCGACTGATCACTGCGACGCGAGGTACATGGAACAAAGGGCAGATGAGTGCCACGCATCTGAGCGGCGGGAGCAACCGCCCAGCATGCGGACATGACGGCTTAAGTGTCGATGAACGAAGGCAGTAGCAAGCTGATCTGCGGGAAGAAAATCAGCAAGCCAAGCGTCACGACCATGGCCAAAACCAGAGGCCAAACACCCCGGAAAATCGACCCCAACGAGACTTCGGGCAGCAGGCCATGGATCACGAACAGGTTCATGCCTACCGGTGGTGACACCAAGCCAATCTGAACCACCATCACGATCAGCACGCCAAACCAGACTGGATCAAATCCCAAACTCGTGACGATGGGAAAGAAGAGCGGGATGGTCAGCAACACCATCGTCAACTCTTCCATGACGGTGCCCATCAACACGTAGACTGCCATCATCGCAACCACGATCCAAATGGGAGTGAGACCCAAATCCATGATCCAGTCTTTGAGCATGAATGGCATGGGTGTGAAATTGATGAAGTTGGCAAATATGGTGGCCGCCATCAACAGCATGAACAGCATGGACGTGGTGCGCGCCGAGTCCACCAGGACGCTGTAGAGGTCGCGCAGGCTCAGACGCTTGCGAGCTACGGCAAACAAGAAGGCACCGGTAGCGCCAACACCCGCGCCCTCAGTGGCGGTGAACACGCCGCCGTAAATGCCTCCCAGCACCAACAGCGCCAACAACAGCACGCCCCAGATGCCACGCAGCGCGGCCCAGCGCTCAGTCCAGCTGACTTTTTCGCCAGCAGGGGCGTGCTCCGGGTCAAGCCAAGTCATGATCGTGATCGCGACCATCAAGAGGGACGCAGATAGGAGGCCTGGCAAGACGCCTGCGGCAAACAAGTGCCCAATATTGGTCTCAGTCACGATGCCGTAAATTACCAAAATCGTCGACGGCGGAATCATGATGCCCAAAGTACCGCCAGTGGCGATCACAGCGGTCGACATCGAGTCGCTGTAACCCAGCTTTTTCATCGACGGGTAGGCGACACGGCTCATGGTCGCAGCGGTGGCGATGGACGATCCGCAGATGGCACCAAAGCCAGCACATGCCAGCACAGTCGCGTGCGCCAGACCACCGCGCACATGACCAATCAACGTGTGTGCGGCATAGAACAGTTCTTGGGCCAGACCTGCGCGCGAGACAAAATTACCCATCAAAACAAACAGCGGCACCACAGACAGCGTATAGGCAAACCCCGTCTCTTGAACGACCTGTTCCAAGCTGGCCCAGGCCGGTTCCCAGCCTCTCATCAAACCCAAGCCTACGGTGCCAGATATGGCCATCGCGAATGCCAAGGGCACACGCATGAGTGAAAGCGCAAAGACGCCAATGAATCCCAAAAGTGCTTCAATCATGTCGCGTTATCCGTGTGCCGAGTTCGCGGGGGCTGGCGTGAATGCCAAGGCGATATGGATCGACCCTGCCAAAAACGAAAAAATGCCCATGAGATCAATGAATGGGTAGCGCGGGATGGCGAGCTGCGCGCTCACCTCGCCGGCCTCGGCAGTCTCTGTGCCGACGCCCCACATGAGCGCACCAACCCAAAGCAAACAGCCGCCGCACGCCAATTGAACCAACACGCGTTGGATTTTCTTGAAGCCCTCGGACCAGACGCTGTCGAGCGAGCCAAAGACGACATGCTCTTCATTGAGACTCACCAATGGCAGCGTTGAAAAAATAACCACCACCATCAGCATCTCAGTCAGCTCAAGTGACCCTGTGATGGACTGGCTTAAAAACTTGCGGCCCCCGACGTCGAAAAACGTGAGCCACATGATGGCAAACAGTGATAGCCCACCGACGCCGCCACAAATGCGTTCAAGAAAAGTTCGCATACACCTATCGGCTTTCTGCATAAAACAATGGCGGGAACCCCCGCGGGTTCCCGCCGTGACCTGCCATGCTAACGCACCGCACACAGACGGCGCGGCTGCGGGTTTACTGCTTCGCGATTTCAGCGCGGAACTCGCGCAGAGCTTGGCCGGCGTTCTTCAGGCCAGCTGCCTCAGCTTGAGCCACCCAGTCGCGCTCGAGCTTGCCGATGCGCACCGTGACGTCGCTGATCATGGCAGGGGATGCAGCAGTGATCTTCACGCCGTTTTTGCGCATGTTCTCCATCGACGTCGCGTCAGCTTTATCCCACGCCTGGCCGAAGTGGCGAGCTGCGAATTCGCCTGACATGCTGTCAACCGCTTTGCGCTGGCTGTCGCTCAACTTGGCATAGGTGTCTGGGTTGATCATGAATGCGAAGCTGGTGTTGTAGAGGCCACCGGGCAGGGTGGTCGCGTACTTGATCAGCTTGCCGATCTTGAAGGAGTCCGTCGATTCAGCGGGGAACAAAGTGCCGTCCATCACGCCTGTTGAGAGCAGCTCGTAGGAGGCAGGTGCTGGTTTCAGCGTCACATTCATGTCCAAGCGCTTGCTGATCTCATTGACCATGCCGCCGCCGATGCGGAACTTGAGGCCCTGCAGGTCGTCAACTTTGGCGATGTCTTTTTTGGTGTTCAAGATCATGCCGGGGCCGTGGGTGAAGTAGGCCAGAACCTTGACGCCCTGCTTGTCGTGCTCTGCATCAAACGCGGGGTAGCGCTGTGCAATGCGGTTGAACGCAACAGAGATGCTGGTGGCGCTGTCACCCAGGAAGGGCAACTCAGCCATTTGCGTGGCGACAAAGCGGCCAGGGGTGTAGCCGTGCACGGCAAATGAGATGTCAACCAGGCCTTTTTTCACACCATCAACCGTGCCGGGTGCGGGCATCGGGGCTTTGGGCAGGATGTTGCAACGCAAGTCACCGCTGGTTTTTTTGGCCAGCATGTCGCACCACTCGGCTTGAGCGACAGAGAGCAAGTGACCGGGTGGGACCCAGCTGGAGACCGTCAACACGGTGGCAGCCTGTGCAGTGGCAGACATTGCAAACGTGAATGCAATGGCGCTGAATTGCAACTTCTTCATGGTTTCTTCCTTTGAGGTTAACGTGATGAACCAAATCCAAAAAATGGTTCTTTTATTTAAGCAAATATTTCGCCCGCCAATGGACAGGGAATACCCTAAAAACTCGCCGCTTCCCTTAAATCGGAGAAATTCAATTCGATAATTGAACAAAAATCAAAACCAACCCTATGGAGATCCTATGTCAGTTGCATCTATGCGTCCGAGCCGATTCACAGAGTCGGAGTGGCAAGCCCGAGTCAAGTTGGCCGCGGCCTACCGCATATTCGCCCACCTGGGTTGGGCGGAGCTGATCTACAACCACATTTCCTTGCGCGTACCAGATGAGCCCGAACACTTTTTGATCAACCCCTTTGGATTGCACTACAGCGAGGTCACTGCCTCGAACTTGGTCAAAGTGAATGGGCGCGCCGAAATCGTTGGGCACTCGGATTGGGACATCAACCCGGCTGCCTTTGCTTTTCACGGTGCGATCCACGCGCAGGTATCCGACGCGCATTGCGTCATGCATGTTCACACCACGCCGACATTGGCGGTGTGTTGCACCGAGGAGGGGCTGTCGTACACCAATTTTTACGCAGCCCAGCTGTGGAATCAGGTGGCTTATCACGACTTCGAGGGCATCACCGTGCACCAAGACGAAGGCGAGCGCATCCTCGCGAGTGCGCAAGGCAAGCGTGTGCTGCTGTTGCGCAACCATGGTCCCGTGGTCATGGGACCAACGCTTGCGCAGGCGTTCAACCTGATGTGGCTTGTGCAACGTGCGTGCGAGGTGCAGGTGGCCTCACAAGCCCTGGGTACCTTGCGACCGATTCCGGTACCCGTGCTGGAAAAGTGTGTGCGCGACTCGCTGAACTTCAACCCCAACACGGGGGCTGGTGAGGACTCCTTTGCTGCCATGCAGCGATTGATTGATCGGCACAACCCGGGTTACGACCTCTGAGATGCCGCTCGACCCGACCCTTGGCAGTCGGTTGCCCTGAGGGTGCAGTGACTGTATTTCCACCCGCCGAACTGCCCGCTAGCAGCCTGGGTTGCATCACGGTGGCGGCGATCAGTACTGCGGTGCGCTTGATCGATCCATGCGGTGTGAAGTCCACGTCGCGATGGCCGCCATGATCAAACAACAAACCATCACCAAGTAGTAGTTGCCGGTTGCATCGAAAGCCGCACCGGCCAACACGGGGCCCAACAAATTGCCCAAGGCCGCGCCCGAGTAAAGCGTGCCGACGATGCTGGCCACCGAGCGTCCGCCGAAATAATCCATGCAAATCGCGGGCAACAGGGACACGATGCTGCCATAGCTCAAGCCGAACCAAAGTGCAAACGCAAACATCCAGGCGTAGCCACTCGCGCCAGCCCAGATGAAATAAGAGCACCCCATCGAGAGTTGCATCAGCACCAGCGTCTTGGCGCGGCCGATGCGGTCTGCCACCCAGCCAATCGCAAAGCGCCCGACCAAACTGCCCACCCCAATCACACCGACCAAGCCGACTGCGCTGGCGTCGTCGATGCCCATGTCACGCGCAGCGGCGGACGCATGGGCAAATGGAATGAACATCACCGGAGAGGCTGTGATGGTGGCCAAATAGAACCAGCGGAATGTGGGCGTGCGCAAGGTTTCGCGCAGTGTCAAGCCCGGTGCCTCCTGTCCGCTTGCAGAGCGGCGAGCGGCTGGTGCCCGCTTGAGCAATGAAGCGGCAGCGACACCCACCACCAGCACCCCGCCGGCCAGCCACTGCATGGCATCGCGCCAAGGCATCGCGGCGATTGCAAATGCGACCACCATTGGGACAACGAGCGTGCCCGCACCCACGCCAGCGCTGGCGATGCCCCCGGCCAGGCCACGCCGCGTGGTGAACCATGGCTGCACGCTGGCGATCGATGGGGTGTAAACCATGGCAATGCCCAAGCCCGCCAGCAAGCCGTAGCTGATGTAGATCGACACGAGTGATGTGGCCCAACTGGTGCCCAACAAGCCCAACGCGATCAGGCCCATGCCTGCGGAGCAGACGATGCGCGGCCCAAAGCGGTCAGCCAGCATGCCGCCCGCAGCACCCATTACAAAGTACACAAAACCCGACAGGCCAAAAATGAAAGACACATCAGCGCGCTGTGCGCTGAACTCCAGAGCGAACGATTCAAAGAAAGCCGCGAAGGAATAGGACACACCGAAAATCGTCGCGAGGCATACAAATGTTGCCCACACCACGATCCACGCGTCTATGGGTTCCTTCATGTTGCCTCCTTTGTTCAATCGAATCATTCTGCCCGCCTTGGTGGCGCGTGGGTAGCGGTCAGCCTGTCGCGCGCGAGACGAGTGCCATGCGGCTTGGCCTGGTCCAGCTTGACCGAGTCAACGTGGCGTCACTGCGGGTTGCTTCTTGTGATTAGGATGTTTTCAACTGAAGCAACAGCCATTGCATTTGCCAAATCACGCACATCCGACTCACGCCATTTCTAAAGACCGCCATTTGGAGAAGCCATGGAACACGTCTTGACCTACCCGCGCACGGTTTACCGTGATGACCACGAGATGCTGAGAGAGACGGTACGCCGATTCTTGGAGCGCGAGTGCGCGCCGCGCCAAGCGCAATGGGAGGCCGACGGTCGAGTCGATCGCGAGACCTGGCTCAAGGCCGGCCGAGAGGGCTTGCTGTGCACCACGATCGATAGCCAATGGGGTGGGTCAGATGGTGACTTTGGGCACGCGGCTGTGATCGTCGAGGAAATCGCGCGCAGCGGGCTGAACGGATTGGGATTTGGGTTGCACTCGGATGTTGTCGCGCCGTACATCGCCCGCTTGGGCACCGAGGCACAAAAGGCCAAATGGTTGCCCGCCTGCGCAAAGGGCGAATTGATCCTGGCTATCGCCATGAGCGAGCCCGGCGCTGGCAGCGATCTCAAGTCGATTCGCACAACAGCCAAGCGCGAGGGTGAGCACTATGTCATCAACGGTGCCAAGACCTTTATATCCAACGGGCTCAATTGCGATCTCGTGATCGTGGTGTGCAAGACCGACCCCGACATGGGCGCCAAGGGCGTGTCGTTGATTGCAGTTGAGGCAGACCGAGTTGGATTTCGCAAGGGCCGCAAACTCGACAAGATGGGCCAAGAAGCGGCCGACACCGCCGAGTTGTTTTTCGAAGATGTGCGGGTGCCCGTGGACAACTTGTTGGGCGAAGAAAACAAAGGCTTTGCCTACTTGATGCAAGAGCTTGCGCAAGAGCGCCTGATCATTGCGCTGGGTGCGGCCACCAAGATGGAGTGCATGTTGGCCGAGACAGTGCGCTACACCAAAGAGCGGATTGTGTTTGGCAAACCCCTGTTTGATTTTCAAAACACGCGCTTCAAGCTGGCCGAGGTCAAGGCCCGGACCACGGCAGTGCGCATGATGGTCGACCAGTATTTGAGCGAGCACCTCAAGCGCAAACTCACCGTAGAGGAGGCTGCGATTTGCAAGCTGTTCGTCACCGAGGAGTTGAGCAAAGCTTTGGATGACATGCTGCAACTTTACGGTGGCTACGGCTATATGAAAGAGTACCCCATCACCCGCGCGTTCATTGACACACGGGTGATGCGCATCTATGGCGGCACGAGCGAGGTGATGAAAGAACTGATTTCGCGCCAGCTCTGATGAACTTGCGCGCGTGCCCTTGTTGGCGCGCGTGCGCTTTTGCATGAGACCAATCCAAGGTCCCTGTTGATTGACGGAGAAAACAAATGATTCGTGACCCAGAAACCCTCAACGCGTTGTTGGACAGTGTCTCTCGCTTTGTGCGCGAACGCTTGGTGCCAGCCGAAGAGGTGGTCGCCAAGACCGATGAAATCCCAGCCGAGATCGTCCAAGAGATGCGCGAAATGGGGCTGTTCGGCATGACGATTCCTGAGAGCTTCGGTGGACTTGAGTTGACCATGGAGGAAGAGGTGCGGGTGCTGTTTGAGCTTTGCAAAACATCACCGGCGTTTCGCTCCATCATTGGCACCACCGTGGGCATTGGCTCGCAAGGTATCTTGATGGATGGCACCGATGCGCAAAAAGCCAAGTACCTCCCAGGCCTCGCCACCGGTGAGTTGATCGCCTCGTTTGCACTGACTGAACCTGAGGCAGGTTCAGATGCGGCGTCTCTCAAGACTACAGCCATTCGAGATGGCGATCACTATGTGGTCAATGGCACGAAGCGCTACATCACCAACGCGCCGCATGCCAGTTTGTTCACGCTCATGGCCCGAACAGACCCGCAAATCAAAGGCGCGGCCGGCGTCTCTGCTTTCATTGTGGATGCCAAGTCGCCAGGCATTTCGTTTGGCAAGATCGATCAAAAGATGGGTCAAAAAGGCGCACACACCTGCGACGTGATTTTCGACAACGTCAAAGTCCCCGCTGAGAATTTGATCGGACACAAGGAGGGGCAGGGCTTCAAAACTGCGATGAAGGTGCTGGACAAAGGGCGCATTCACATCGCGGCCGTTTGTGTAGGCGTCGCTCAGCGCATGCTGGATGACGCATTGCGCTATGCCGTGGAGCGCAAGCAGTTCGGTCAGCCCATCGGTGAATTTCAATTGGTCCAGGCGATGCTCGCGGACAGCAAAGCTGAGATCTACGCGGCCGAGAGCATGGTGTTGGATGCCGCACGCAAGCGCGACGATGGTTTGAACGTGACAACCGAGGCGTCCTGCTGCAAGATGTTTGCGTCCGAGATGTGTGGTCGAGTGGCAGACCGTGCGGTACAAATTTTGGGCGGTGCGGGCTATCTTGCCGAGTACGGGGTGGAGCGTTTTTACCGAGATGTGCGTTTGTTCCGACTCTATGAGGGCACGACACAAATCCAGCAACTCATTATCGGCCGGGCCATGGTTAAAGAGGCGATGCGTTGATTTTTTTTTAAACAAGCGTGGCTCCCTCGCTGAGGGCGTCACACACGAAGCGATCGGAGTAACACATGATCAGTTATGACGTCACTGAATGGGGCAAGCCCCTGCAAAAAGCCATCAGAGAGTTGCCCCAGCCCTCCGGCACGGAGGTCTTGGTTCAAGTGAAGTACTGCGGGGTGTGTCACTCTGATGTACACATTCGCGATGGCTATTACGAGCTGGGTGAGGGCAAGCGTTTTCAGATGGAGGAGCGTGGCGTCAGCTTGCCGCTGGTGATGGGGCATGAGCCCTTGGGCACGGTGGTGGCTGCTGGCCCAGATGCCAAAGACGTTCCGATGGGAGAAGACCGTTTGGTGTATCCGTGGATTGGGTGCGGCAAGTGCTCCCGCTGTTTGGCGGGGCAAGACAACTGGTGTCCCACACCCCAGTTTTTGGGGGTTCTGAAGCCGGGGGGGTACGCGCAGTACACGATGGCGGCGCACCCCAAATATTTGGTTGATGTCTCAGGCATCGACCCCAGTTTTGCTCCCGTGCTGGCCTGTTCGGGTTTGACGACGTACAGCGCTGCTAGCAAGCTGATGCCCTGTGATCCCAAGGACTGGATCGTCATCATGGGCGCGGGTGGCTTGGGGCTGATGGCGATCTCCGTCCTGCGCGCCATGGGTCACGAGCACATCGCGGTTTGTGAAATCGACGAGTCGAAATGGGAAGCCGCCATGGCCATGGGCGCACAAGTGGTGGTCCAACCCAAAGCTGACGATGCCTTGTCGACATTGCAGGGGTTGGACGGCGGTGTCTTTGGTGTCTTGGATTTTGTGGGGGCTGCACCCACAGCGGAGCTCGGCATTGCCGCGTTGCGCAAGGGCGGGCGCTACGTGATCGTGGGTCTCTTTGGCGGACAAATTGCCATGCCCTTGGTGCCCATTGCGCAGCGCGCGATCACGATCCAAGGTTCATACGTGGGTAACTTGGCTGAGTTGCAGGCGGTGGTGGCTCTGGCCAAGCAGGGCAAACTCAAACCCATCCCCACGCGCTTGTGCGGGTTGAGCGACGTTTCAGGTGTGCTCGATCAGCTCAAAGAAGGCACTGTCTTGGGGCGTGTGGTGGCCAAGGTTGACGCCACCGAGGGTTGATGGCCATGGCGTCAGATCCACATGCGCATGCCGCGCCGGCGATGACAGACGCAGAGTGGCAGACGCGCGTCGATCTGGCGGCTTGCTATCGCCTGATTGCCCACTACGGCATGTCCGACCTGGTGTACAACCACGCGACCGCCCGCATTCCAGGCACTGAGCATTTCCTGATCAATGCCTATGGTTTGCTTTACCACGAGGTCACGGCATCGAGTTTGGTGACGATCGATTTGGATGGTCGCGTGGTGCGACAGGGCTCTACCGATCTAGACGTCAACCGGGCTGGCTACGTGATTCACTCGGCGATCCATCGCGCCCGCCATGACGTGGACTGCGTGATTCACACACACACGCGTGCAGGTATGGCTGTCTCCAGCATGGCCTGCGGGTTGTTGCCTCTGACTCAGTCCGCCATGCGTTTTCATGACATCGCGTACCACGATTACGAGGGGCCCGCAGTCGACTTGGCAGAGCAAGCGCGCTTGGTGCATGACCTGGGCTCAGCGAATGCGATGGTCTTGCGCAACCATGGGCTGCTGGTGGCCGGCGCCACTGTTGCCCAAGCATTCAATGCCCTGTACTGGTTAGAGATGGCCTGCCGCGCACAGGTGGATGCGATGGCCAGTGGCGCCGAGCTCCACGTGCCCAGTGACGAGGTGGTCCACAAGACATGGCACCTCTATCAGCCCGATGTGCGCCGACCCTTTGGTGAGATGGAGTGGCCCGCCATGTTGCGCTTGGCCAGCCAGCTTGACCCCAGCTTCAAAGACTGAGGCCGCCACAACGGCTTGAGGGCCGAATTTCCTTTAAAGGTTGCGACGCAGTGGCGCTGTGTCAGGGGTTAAATTTCTGCGAGCATCTGCTCGATGACTTGCTGAACTTCAAAGGCCATTTGGAAGCTGGGCAATCGATGGGGGCGCCGCTCCAACATGGCCACCACTTGGCTCAGTTGGGCCTGATACGTCGCGGTTCGGGGATCGAGCTCGTGCGCCAACGACAGGCCTTCAGGATGCGCGTCATCACTCTGATAGAGGCTATACCAGTTGTTCAAGCACAGCGATGCGTCAGCACCAATGAAGTGGGCGCTGACGATCTCTTTGGGCTGCCCGCCAGTGGTGGCCACCAATGACACGGGCACGCCGCCCGCAACCAAGTGGGCCATCAGGGATTCTTCTGCAGCACCTGGCTGTTGGCGTACGCCTTGCACGGAGCGCAACTGAACATCACCCAGTAGGCGCTTGAGCAAATACACAAAGTGAGAGGTCACTTCGCGCGTGAAACCGCCCTGGGCTGCACCGCTCAACCAAGCCGCATGGGCTTGGAAGGGACGGGGCCAGCGATGGAAGTGCAAGCGAATATGGACTTGGCGCAGCCCAAACTCGGCTTGGTTCAATTTGGCCTCAAGGACATCCACCGCGGGTGCCGAGGCGAACACAAAATTGACAGCTTCTGGCAAACCAGATGCGCGCATTTCAGCGACGAGCTTGGCGCTGTCATCGATGTCAACCCCCAACGGCTTCTCGCAAAAAACGGCTTTGCCATGCGCCATGCATAGGCGTGTGAGTTCAGCGTGGTACAGCGGTGGGGTGGCCACGTACACGAGGTCCACCTTCGGGTCGGCAACCGCCTCCTCTGCGCTGGTGCAGAGCTTGGCGCCAGGGTAGTGTTGGGCGGTATGTGCGCGGGCAGACTCGGCGATGTCGAATCCTGCGACCACCTCAAAACGCGGGTGCTGGGTGGCCTGATCGAGCATCCGTTGCCCAACCGCGCCTAGACCCAAAACCGCAAGCCTGTATGTGCGTTGACTCATGTGGTTCGCTCCTTTGAACGGGCGGAATGGTGGCTTGAATGCCACCGCTGACCTGTCACCATGGCAACTGAAGGCCTATTGACCGGTCAATCCCCGGTGGCGTCTGCCGCGCGGCGCCTCAGAGCAACCAAGCCGCCAGCACCATGGTGATGACCGCCCCAGCGGTCAGTTGGGTCCGGAGCGTGAGCCAAGGCGTGGGCCAACGCAGAAATGCGTTGTGGACCCAATCCATGCGCAGTGCCCACAGGTAAACGGCGGCCAAGGCCCACCAGGCCAGCGCGCCAGGCAGCATGACGCTGGCAGTGGCAAGCAGTGACGGTGTGACGCTCCACACCAGCAATCGGCGCTGCTGCGCGGTATCTAGGTCGGCCAGTGACAGTGCCCATGCCCATGACAGCGCACCCACAAAAGTCACGATCGAAATCGCGTAGGCTCGCAAGACTTGGACACCCAACTCGGGGTGCGGACCCGCTACGGCCCAAGCCAATGCCAATGCAAAGGGCGCCCAACCGCCATACCCCAGCCACCGCAATGCGGTCCAAACAGACGAAGGCCAAACGGGTCGGTGAGAGGGAGTCATGGTGAAATTCTAGCGGTGACCACCGGCAGTCAGAGGTGCTTCAAAAGGGCGCGTGCACTGCGCCATGCGCCTTCGACGCGGCCACCACCCAGCCAGTCACCGACCACACCGAGGCGCAATCCCTCATCCCAGTACGCGGCCTCAGCGGCCTCACCTTGCGAACGGGCATAACGCCAACGGTGTGCTGTGATGGTGTTGGGCGGGCCAAAGCCACGGTCGATCAGCCACTGGCGCGCTTGTGCGATCACGGACTCAGGTGCGTCCTCTTCGTGCACTTGCGACCAGCTTTCTGTGGCGTGCAGCGTCCAATGCGGTTGGCCGATTCGACCAGGCTTGCGATCGTTTTGCGCGATCCAATCGATGAAGGTGTCATTCACAAACCAGCCGTCAAACGCGTCTGGCGCAGCGCGTCCCCAATCCACCATCAATGCCCAACAAGGTGTCATGGTGATGCCAGACCACTGGGCCAGCCACTGGGGTGGCAGCGCATCGAACAGCGGTGGCAGTTGTGGCAAGGGCACGCTGCTGATCACCGCATCGAATGGCCCGATGGCCTCACTCAATTCGGCCACCTGAATCCACCATGCGTGATCTTGGCGGTACACGCGCTTGGCAGTGTGCTGTGTGTGTGTCTCCACTTGCGCCAGCAAGCCCTTGATGGGGCCAGTCATGATCGGCGTCCCGATAAATCGCTGCACCGATGTACTCAAGCGCCGCTCATCGCCTGAACTCGCCACGATCTGATCCCCCCAGCGCTGCACCCAGCCCTCTTGCATCCACAAATGGACCGCATCCAAAAACTCAGGGGTTTGGGCCGTGAAGTACTGCGCGCCATGGTCGACAGCGCCGTGATCCGTTCGCCGGGAGCTCATTCGACCGCCCACGCCGCGTCCCTTGTCAAAGGCGATGACTTCATGGCCCTGCTGGTGCAGCGCGTGAGCAATGGTTGCACCGGACATGCCGGCGCCGAGGATGGCGTATTTCATAAACGCGACTGTAATCCTGTGGCGCAACGTTGCTGTGGGTGAGCCTGAGAAACCCCACGTCGGTGGTGCGAACGCGCCGCAAGCGTGACAACTTGGCGAGCATCGCCGAGCCCACTGCAGCCCGATTCACTGCCCAAATGTCCGGGCTTTGCACACACATTTGCGGCAGATCAAATGCTGTGGGTGACGTTGGGCGCACAGTCACCACAGCGCTCAGCGCGGTTTGCGACGAACACTTGCAGAGGAGGCGACACCATGGCATGAACAACGGCACATTGGCTGGCATTTTTAGGGTGGTCGACGGCGGTTCACTTTTCGGTGCTGTAGGCATCTGCGCTGTTTTGGCTG
>JALQVJ010000220.1 GCA_023260355.1 Burkholderiaceae bacterium
TCACCACCTCCAAAACAAGAGATAAACCTATGACAGAACCCACGACATCCCTGCGCGAGGCTATTGAGTCCGCGATCGAAGAACCCGAAAAGGCCGCAGCGCCTGCAGGAAATGGCCACATACAGGGCACTGGGTGCACGAGCGCCACAATTGCGCGCCATGCTGCGCGTTGAGCTGTTGGGCTTGGGGGCTTTGGCCGGGACTTTGGCTGCAGGTGCTGCGTGGCTGATGGGCGCGTCGTTGGCCAGGTGGGTTTTTGAGTTCCCATGGACCGCGACCGTGTGGTGGATTCCCGCCGGGGCATTGTGCGGTGCCGCTTTGGCACTGTTGACTGGCTATTGGAGTTTGCGAGGGGTGTTGAGCACGCCAGTTTGGCAAACGTTGCGACAAAATCAGGGACAGTGATGGAGATGCACCGCCATGCCATGCCGTGCTCGTGTGGGCCCTCATGCGGGCTTGCAGATTTGCCCCTAGACTGACCTTCTCAACCCTAAAGTGACTGTGCGATGCAGATCCAAGAGCCCATGCCCAAGCGAGCCGATGGCACAACCATGACCCCATTTGAGTGGATGGGCGGTGAGCCTGTGGTGCGTGCATTGACGGACCGTTTCTATGACTTGATGGACTTGGAGCCCAGGTTTGCCACCCTGAGGGGTGTCCATGGCAGCACACTGGATAACGCCCGAGATCGCCTGTTTTGGTTCCTGTGCGGTTGGTTGGGGGGGCCGCAACACTACATTGAGCGCTTCGGCCATCCCCGCCTGCGTGCGCGCCATTTGCCTTTTGCGATTGGGGTTGAAGAGCGCGACCAATGGCTGGCTTGTATGGCACAGGCGATGCAAGACACAGGCCTGCCGGGTGGACTTCAAGCCTTTTTGAATCAGCAGTTGTATGGCACCGCGGATTGGATGCGCAATCAGCCAGAGGCGCCCGCGGCGCCAGTCGCGGGCGATGGGAGCGGCACCACTTGAAGCCGCGAGCTTGAGCGCAACAACACGATCAACGCCCCGGCGCCACC
>JALQVJ010000281.1 GCA_023260355.1 Burkholderiaceae bacterium
CCCAACACAACAGGCAGCTGGCCGGTGTGATCCCAAACCACAGCATGGGGCTGTTGACTGGGTTGTCCCAAGGCCACCGCTTGCACCACCACACGAGGGGCCGCCTCGCCGGGTCGGGTCTGCCAACCCGCAGGCAACGCACCATCGGTGCTGAACACCAAGGCCTTGAACTGACCATCGGCCATGCCACTCAAAAACGTGGGCGTGTGCGCTTGGGCCACGATCCGTGTCAGTGGACACTCGGGCAACACCGTGCCCGGTACGGGCCCTACAGACGCGCCTGCCGCAGGCCTTGCACTGGCCCACTCGTCAGGGCCGTTCAGGGGCGAGGCCAAGTAGGCAATGGGTGCGCTTTGGCGCGGGTTGATCAGCGAACTCAACTCTGGGTGCTGCACCGCCAAACTCAGCACCGCGCGCCGCATCAAGTCAAACGCAAACGATGGTGGCGCCATGAACTCGGTGCTCTTGGTGCCATAACTCAAGTTCTCGTGTGTGGCCGCGACGCGCTCGCTGGAGTAGCTGTCGAGCAGCGACTCGCCGGCCAATCCGCGCACCACATGCCCCAACTTCCAAGACAAGTTATCGGCGTCATCGATGCCCGAGTTGAAACCCCGCACGCCAAAGATAGGCACCAAATGCGCGGCGTCCCCTGCAAACAAAACGCGCCCATGGCGATAGGCGTCCAGTGTCAATGCGTTGGCTTTGTAGAGCCCCATCCAAATGGGATTCCAGGGCGCGGTCTCGCCCATCATGTCCAGCAAAGACTGCACGCGCGGCATGACTTGCTCCGGCAGGATGGCTTGGTCGGGGTCCTCGCCATCGCGCAACTGGTAGTCAATGCGCCACACGTCACCCGGCTGCTTGTGCACCAGCACGGTCGAGCCGGGGTTGCACGGCGGATCGAAATACGCCAAGCGCTCGGTGGGGCGGTCGCTCTTCATCAAGATATCGACGATCACATAACGCCCCTCATAGCTTGTGCCCTGCAGGCGCAAACCCATGGCCTCGCGCACCGCACTGCGTCCACCGTCTGCTGCCACCAACCAATCGGCATGCACCACGTAGTCACCCGCCGGACTGCGCAAGCCCACGCGCACGCCCTCATCGCTGCGCTCCAAAGACGCCAGGGATGTTTGCCAGCGCACCTCGATCAAATCGGCATGGGCCTGCACGCCATCGAGCAAGTTCTGCTCGATGCTGTACTGCGCCATGTTGACCATTGGCGCGAACTGCTGGTTGTCGTCTTGCGGCATCTGAAAACGCAGCACCTCTTGTCCCTGGTAAAAGCTACGCCCACCGGTCCAGGGCAATCCAATGGCATCAAAGCTCTCGCCCACGCCCAAGCGGTGCAAGATCTCCAAGCTGCGGCGTGAGACACAGATCGCTCGGCTGCCAAAGCACACCGAGTCATCCGCTTCGATCACCACACTGGCAACACCCTGCTGCGCCAAGCCCAACGCAGTGGCCAAGCCCACAGGCCCGCCGCCAATGATGAGCACGCGGTGGCGCTGGTCCTCCACGCCGTCGGTACACAACGGCATCTGCGCGGCATAGCGTTGGGCTTCAAACGGGTACGGAACAAAGGCGGGATAAGTCGACATGAAACACCTTGATGGGGCCAAAACGGCTGCGATGTGTGGGCTGTGGCGACGCAATGCGCGCCGTGACCCATGCGTTACACCTCTCAATCCTGAGATATTAGTTGCGCACGCAACTAAATGTCAAGCGCAAAATGAACACCCCAATTCCGCTGGGCTCGCCTATAGTGTCGCCAACGAGAGCCCACTTCGACACCGTGCCCCAGACCCCCTTTGAACTCGAGCGCAGCTTCACCCATCGGCTGCACACCCTCACCAAGGTCACCGACCGCGTGACCCAAAGCGCCTACCTCACCGACGCCGACATCGGCTTCAGCGAAGGCCGCTGCCTGGCTGCCGTTGGGGCGTTCAGCCCGCTGTCCATCAATGACTTGGCTGCACGCGCCAACCTCGATAAGGGTCAAGCCAGTCGCGCCGCGCAGGCTCTGGTCGACCAAGGCTGGGTGCGCAAAGCCCCAAGCCCATCGGACCGCCGAGGCGTGGTGCTCACGCTCACTGCAACCGGCAAAAAGCGCTGGGACAAACTGCAATCGGTCATCGCGCAGCGCAACGCCGACATCTTGGCCTGCCTCAACCCAACCGAGCGCGAGACCCTCAGCACCTTGCTCGACCGCCTGCTTGACCACGCCCAAACACACGCCACCCCACGCACTGCACCATGAACGCCACCCCTCAAAAACTCCCCGCGCTCGCGTTCATCACGCTGCTGATCATCGCCTTCATGATGGGCGCCAACCACGTGGCTGCGCGCTTTGCATTCAATGACGGCGTCACCGTCGCCACAGCCGTCACCTTTCGCAGCACCGCCACCGCATTGGTCGTGGCGCTGATCTTGATTTGGCAAAAAGTCAGCTGGCAAGTCAGCGCCAAACAGCGCCGCTACCTCGTCGTGATTGGTGCGCTGATCGCCGTACAAAGCATCTTTTTGTACTCATCAGTCGCGCGCTTGCCCGTGGCGTTGGCGCTGCTGGTGTTCAACACCTACCCCATTTCCACGGCCATGTGGGCGCGCTTGATCTACAAGCACCAAACGCCCAAGCCCGTTCTGATCGCCATGCCCCTCTTGTTGCTGGGTCTGGCCTTGGCACTGGACGTCGCCAGTGCCACGTCAGGACTGAGCGCGCAAGCCCACTGGCAGGCCATTGGCTCGGGCGTTGCATTCGGTTTGGGCGCATCTTTGACGTTTGGCTTGGCGCTGGTCTTCACGCAGCACGAAACCCAAGGGCTTGACGGTCGCCTGCGCACCTTCACAACCATGGCACAGGTGGGCATCTTGGCGGGGCTCTTCACGCTCAGCACTGGCGGCTTTCACCTGCCGAGCGTGGCCTCTGGCTGGTGGGGCTTGTTCGGCTTGACCGCCTTGTATGGCACCGCCTTCACCATCATGTTCACTATCTTGCCCAAACTGGGGGTGGTGGGTAACTCGGCCATCATGAACGTCGAGCCTGTTTTCGCCTTGGTGCTGGCGTGGTTGATGCTGGGGCAGAGCATCGCACTCGTTCAGCTGGTCGGCGCACTGGTGGTCGTCAGCACCGTGATCTGGCTGGGCACGCGCAAAAAATAGGCTGCCGAGGCACGCGGCTGCGCGCGCTGATCAAAAAAAACCGCCTGCATCACAGGCGGTTTTTCATACAAGCTGAGCCAAGCCGTCAGTCTTGAACCACGCAATCGGCGTAGTAGGTCTTGGTCCCGTCCTCTGCTTCCACGTGGACCAAGCCATGGATGTCGGTCTCAAAGCCCGGGCAACGCGCGTTGAACTCGCGGCTGAATTTGAGGTAGTCAACGATGCGCTTGTCGAACACCTCGCCGGGGATCAACACCGGAATGCCGGGCGGGTACGGCGTGATCAGACTCGTGGCCACACGCCCCTCGAGATCGTCGATCGCCACGCGTTCCGTGCGGCGCTGTGCGATGCAGGCAAACGCATCGGTGGGGCGCATCGCTGGCGTCAGATCGGTCAGATACATCTCGGTCGTCAAGCGCGCAATGTCATGCTTGGCGTACGTCTCATGCACAAACTGGCAGAGATCGCGCAAGCCCATGCGCTCGTAGCGGCGGTGCTTTTGGCAGAACTCAGGCATCACACGCCACAAAGGGTTGTTGCGGTCGTAATCGTCCTTGAATTGCTGCAGCGCAGTCAGCAGGGTGTTCCAGCGGCCCGTGGTGATGCCGATCGTGAACATGATGAAAAACGAGT
>JALQVJ010000311.1 GCA_023260355.1 Burkholderiaceae bacterium
CGTCACGCACAGGAGTTCGCATGATTGATCTCTACACCGCCGCCACGCCCAATGGGCACAAAGTCTCCATCGCACTCGAGGAAATGGGGTTGCCTTACGAGCTCAAAGTCTTGAATCTCAGCGCCGGCGAGCAAAAGCGCCCCGAGTTCTTGGCGATCTGCCCCAATGGGCGCATCCCCGCCATCGTCGATCGCAGCGCCAATGACTTCGCCGTGTTCGAGTCTGGCGCGATCTTGATTTACCTCGCCGAGAAAACCGGTCAGCTCATGCCCAGCGATCCACAAGGCCGCAGCCGGGTGTTGCAATGGCTGATGTTTCAGATGGGCGGCATCGGCCCCATGATGGGCCAAGCCAACGTGTTCTACCGCTACTTCCCTGAAAAAATCCAACCCGCGATTGACCGCTATCAGGGCGAGTGCCGCCGCCTGTTTGGCGTGCTCAACGATCACTTGGCTCAGCACGAATACTTGGCCGGCGACTACTCGATCGCCGACATCGCGAACTGGGCTTGGGTGCGCACGCACCGCTGGTCTGGCGTGGAGATGGACGGACTCGATCACCTCAAACGCTGGCGCGACGCCATTCGCCAACGGCCTGCCGTGCTGCGTGGCATCGAGGCACCGCCCTCCAGCATCGACCTCACCAAAGACGGCGACAAAGCTGCCGAAAAGTTCGCCAAAGAGGCGCAGCGCATGGTGGAAACCGGCCAGTCCCGTTCATAAGCACACACCCACAGCAGGAGACACCCATGAAGCTTTACACCGCCCCTCGCGCCCCCAATCCCAAGCGCGTCCTGATGTTTCTCGCCGAGAAGGGCGTGAGTGACATCGAGTGCATTCCTGTTGACCTCAACGGCCAAGCACACAAAACCGACGAGTTCGTCGCCAAAAGCCCGCTCTCTCGCATCCCTGCGCTGGCGCTGGATGACGGTCGCCATTTGACCGAGAGCCGCGCCATTTGCACCTACCTTGAAGGCCTGTACCCCGAACCCAATCTCATGGGTGTCGACGCGACGGAGCGCGCCTTCATTGAAATGCACGACCGTTTGGTCGAGTGGTACCTGATGCTCCCCACCGCCCAATGGGTGCGCCACAGCCACCCAGGACTGGCCGCACTCGAGCAACCGCAGTTTCCAGAGTTTGGCGCCAGCCAAGCCAACAAGCGCCAAGCCGGACTCAACTGGCTGGAGCAGCAACTCAGCACCAACGCATTCGTCGCTGGGGACCGCTTCACCATTGCCGATATCACCGCGTTTTGCACCATTGAGTTTTCACGCCTGATGAAGTTCAAACCCGGCGAGGCTGGCTACGCCGCCATACAAGCCTGGCGCGACCGAATCGCGCAACGACCCAGCGCCACTGCCGGAGACCAATAAGAACATGCCCGCCTGTGCTGATCGCGCCAGCGCCACCGCAACCTTTGGCCTTGCTCGCATTTGGCGGGCTTGCGCGCTCGCGGGGGTGGCG
>JALQVJ010000043.1 GCA_023260355.1 Burkholderiaceae bacterium
TGAGTCGTTTGACCCCTACGTTGTTTTGCTGCGCAACACCGTCACGCAAATGGTGTACAAGCACGCGATCTCCACCATCGTCCCGGGACGCGCGGTGCAATTTGTAGCCCCTGGCACCGAAGGTGAGCAGTAAGCCAGCTCTCATTTTGCAGTGAGTGACGGCGCGGTCCCTGTGTCCCCTAATAACTTGCCAGTCGCCATTTTGATTGGCGTTGATTTTGGCGAGCCCCATTTCGACAGCGATCTGGCCGAACTGGGTTTGCTGGCGCAGACCGCTGGGTTTCACGTCGCGCACCGCCTGGTATGCAAGCGCCGTGCGCCAGACCCTGCTTTGTTTGTGGGGAGTGGCAAGGCAGAGGAGATCAAACAGCTTGCCCAGATGGTGAACGCCAGCGAAGTGCTGTTTGATCAAGCCCTCAGCCCTGCACAGCAGCGCAACTTAGAGAAGTATTTGGGGCTGCCAGTCAATGACCGCACGTTGGTCATTTTGGAAATTTTCGCCCAACGTGCGCGCAGCCATGAGGGCAAGCTCCAAGTCGAGCTCGCTAGGTTGCAATACCTCAGCACACGGCTTGTCCGGCGTTGGAGTCACTTGGAGCGCCAGCGCGGTGGCGTCGGCCACCGAGGCGGACCAGGCGAAACTCAGATCGAATTGGATCGCCGGATGTTGACGGACGCGGTCAAGCGCACTCGTGAAAAACTGGACAAGGTCAAACGCCAACGCGCCACCCAGCGCCGCCAGCGCCAGCGCAGAGGCGCGTTTTCCGTTTCGATTGTGGGTTACACGAACGCTGGAAAGTCCACATTGTTCAACGCATTGGTGAAGGCCCAAGCCTACGCTGCCGATCAGTTGTTCGCGACCCTGGATACCACCACGCGAGAGATGTATCTGGCGCAGGCACAGCGATCGGTGTCGCTTTCAGATACGGTCGGGTTCATCCGTGATTTGCCTCACGGATTGGTTGAAGCGTTCTCTGCCACCTTGCAGGAGTCGGTGGATGCTGATTTGTTGCTTCACGTCGTTGATGCGAGCAGTGAGAGCGTTCATGAGCAAATGGCAGAGGTCCAACGTGTGCTGATCGACATTGGCGCGGGCGACGTGCCGCAAGTGCTGGTCTTCAACAAGCTGGACGCAGTGCCAGTCGAGCGTCAGCCCGAGTCATGGGTTGACACCATGGAAGTGGACGGCGCTAGCGTACCTCGCGTATTTGTGAGTGCCAAGAGCGGGGCAGGTCTGAACGATTTGCGAGACCTGATTGCAGATACAGTTTCAACCCAGTGGTCGCCGGCGGCGCGCCCGCTGGAGGACTGGGAACAGCAACTGCCCTAAATAATTTCGGATTTTTGCCTTCTGCCACAATGGGGGCTTCACACAACCGCGGTACTTTTTATGTTGTCTGGCATTCTTCACCGATTGACTATGGTCTTTCCTCGCCGCCCTCAAGGGGCATACAACCTGAACGACCCACAATGGGGCCGGGGCGATGATGATTCGACGTCTGGCCAAGAGCGCCCGCGCCAGCCCCAGCAGCAAAGACCCGGCCAAGACGGTCAAACGCCGCCCGATTTGGACGAAATGTGGCGCGACTTCAACCGCCGAATCAGTGGCATATTTGGTGGCAAAGGTGGTGGCAACGGCCCCCATTCTTCGGGTGGTGGGCAAGGCCCCAGCGGCAAAGCCACTGGCATCGGTGCTGGCTTGATTGCAGTCGCAGTGTTGGTGATTTGGCTGGGCTCGGGCTTCTTTATCGTGCAAGAAGGTCAGCAAGCCGTGATCACCCAGTTTGGTCGGTATCACGGCACGGTCAACGCCGGTTTCAATTGGCGTTTGCCTTACCCAATTCAGGCACACGAAACGGTGTTTGTGACGCAAATCCGTTCCGTTGATGTGGGTAGCGACACCATTGTGCGCACGACAGGCCTTCGTGAATCCGCGATGCTGACGGCTGATGAGAACATCGTTGAGATCAAATTTGCAGTGCAGTACCGCCTGAGCGATGCGCGTGCCTATTTGTTCGAGAGTCGCGACCCTGATGCGGCCGTGGTCTCCGCTGCTGAGACCGCCGTGCGAGAAGTCGTCGGCAAGATGAGGATGGATTCGGCACTGGCTGAGGAGCGTGACCAAATCGCGCCTCGCGTGCGGCAGTTGATGCAAACGATTTTGGATCGCGACAAAGTCGGCATCGAAGTCGTGGGCGTGAACTTGCAGCAAGGGGGCGTGCGCCCACCTGAGCAGGTGCAGGCCGCGTTTGATGACGTGCTGAAGGCCGCGCAAGAACGTGAGCGCGCTAAGAATGAAGCGCAGGCATACGCCAACGACGTGATCCCTCGCGCCGGCGGTCAGGCCTCGCGACTGCGCGAGGAGGCTGAAGCCTACAAAGCCAGGATCGTGGCTCAGGCACAGGGTGATGCCAAGCGCTTTGAACAGCTGTATGCCGAGTACAAAAAGGCACCCAAAGTCACTCGCGACCGCTTGTATCTGGACACCATGCGTGATGTTTATGCGAACGTGACCAAGGTGGTGATTGAGTCTCGACAGGGATCCAACATGCTTTATCTGCCTTTGGATCAGCTGCTGGCGAACACCAAGAATGGCGAAGCACCGAGCACAGCAGCATCGCGGATGGCACCAACCTTGCCGGCGCTAGGCGCGATGGCAAACAGCCAAAATGAAACGCGCGGCAGCGCGGATCCTCGCACTGACCGCTCACGCGGTACGCGCTAAGCCACGAGTTAATGGAGCAAATGCGATGAATCGATTGGGATTGTTAATCAGCAGTGTGTTGCTGCTGTTGGCGTTGGCAAGTTCTGCCCTGTTCGTGGTGGACCAGCGGCAATTTGGTGTGGTGTATCAGCTGGGTGAGATCAAGCGTGTTGTCACAGAGCCTGGCTTGAACTTCAAAATGCCACCTCCTTTTCAAAATGTCAGTTATATCGACAAGCGTTTGTTGACGCTGGATAGCTCTGATACCGAGCCCATGTTGACTGCGGAAAAGCAGCGCGTGGTGATTGATTGGTTCGTGCGCTGGCGCATTTCGGACCCACTGGCCTACATCCGTAACGTCGGATTGAACGAGAACTCCGGTGCACTGCAACTGAATCGGGTGGTTCGCAACTCGTTCCAAGAAGAGGTCAACAAGCGCACGGTGTTTCAGCTGCTGTCCTCGGATCGTGAGGCGTTGATGGCGGATGTGAAGGCGCAAGTGTTGGCTGCGGTCAACGGCGCCGAAAAGCCTTGGGGTATGGACGTCGTCGACGTGCGAATCACGCGTGTTGACTATGCTGAGACGATCACGAAATCTGTCTACGATCGGATGGAGGCAGAGCGCAAGCGTGTCGCCAATGAGCTGCGTTCTACTGGTCAGGCAGAGGGGGAAAAAATCCGTGCCGATGCAGACAAGCAACGCGAAGTGATCTTGGCTGAAGCCTACCGTGACGCCCAGAACATCAAAGGTCAAGGCGATGGCCAAGCGGCCAACATTTTTGCGAAGGCATTTGGGCAAGATCCGGCATTCGCCCAGTTCTATCGGAGTCTTGAAGCCTATTCCGTGAGCTTCGCCAACAAGGGCGATGTGATGGTGTTGGACACAGACAACGAGTTTTTGCGTGTCCTGCGCGGCGTGAAGCCGTAAATTTGGGCGGCCTACGTGGACGCGATATGGTGGGCGGTTGGCCTTGTGCTCGTGCTCGAAGGCCTGATGCCTTTCGCGTCGCCAACCAAATGGCGCCGCTACATGACCGAATTGCTCAAGCTGGCTGACGGCCAGCTTCGAGCTTTTGGCCTCTTTGCGGTCACCCTGGGGCTGGTGATCATGTGGGTCGCGCGCTGAATCCTGCAGATCGTGCGCCAGCGAGCCGATTTAGCCCGATTAACCCGGTAAAATCTCACCCTTTGCCTGCACGGAATTGGTTGCTTATGTCTGCTTGGGTCCTACCGGATCAATTCGCTGATGTCTTGCCTGCTGAGGCGCGCCACATCGAAGAAATGCGTCGCACGCTGTTGGACACAGCCCGGAGCTACGGCTATGAGCTCGTGATGCCCCCCTTGATGGAGCATTTGGAATCTCTGCTTTCAGGGACCGGACAGGCACAGGGATTGAACACATTCAAAGCTGTGGACCAGTTGAGCGGGCGCTCAATTGGTGTGCGCGCTGACATGACTCCCCAAGTGGCGCGGATCGATGCGCATTTGTTGAATCGCGAGGGAGTTGTGCGCCTGTGCTATTGCGGCCCTGTTGCAAAAACCAGGGCGGCTCACGCGCACGCCACACGCGAACCGCTTCAATTCGGCGCAGAGCTTTTCGGACACACGGGGCTCGAGGCCGATATCGAGATTTTGGAGATGGTCCGTGCGGCGCTGGGCGCCGTCGGTGTGCACCAAATCACCATCGATTTGGCAGATGCAAGAATCGTCAAGGCATTGGTCGAGTGGTCGGGTCTGATTGGGGACCAAGCCGCCGCTCTCAGAGGGGCGATTTCGGTCAAAGACAGCGCTGCGATCGATGCGCTCACGGCAACCGCCTCACTTGAGGTGCGGCAAGCCTTGCGTGCATTGCTGGAGCTGTTCGGTGGCAGATCTGTCTTACAAGATGCTGCCCTCCGCCTGCCTGCGTTGCCTGATATCCAGGCAGCTTTGAGTGACCTGTCGGTGCTGATGGAAAGTCTGGGCGACGCCGACGTCACCATCGATTTGGCAGATGTCCGTGGTCAGGGGTACTACACCGGCATCCGTTTCGCGATTTTGGCGCAAGAGCATGCGAGCCACATGGCCGTCGAATTGGCTCGAGGTGGCCGCTATGACGAAGTTGGTGCCGTATTTGGGCGCCACCGTCCGGCGGTGGGGTTTTCGATGGACCTCAAAGAACTCGTCTTCGCACTTCCGGAGCAATCGGCTGCGGCGGTGATTCGGGCCCCTTGGTCCTCGGATGCCTCATTGCGGCAGGTGATCACCGATTTGCGCGCGCGCGGTGAGGTGGTGATTGGCGTGCTGCCAGGGCACGAGCACCAAGTGCATGAGTTTGAGTGTGACCGGGAACTGGTCCAAATCGATGGGGCTTGGGTCGTGCGCCCCCTCTCACAACATTGAATACGAAATGACTATGCAAACAAAGAAGGCCACGCCATCTCGCCACGTTGTGGTTGTCGGCACGCAGTGGGGCGACGAAGGCAAAGGCAAGCTGGTGGACTGGCTCACCGAGACCGCCACGGGGGTGGTCCGGTTTCAAGGGGGCCACAACGCAGGGCACACCTTGGTGATCAACGGCAAAAAAACAGCGCTGCATTTGATTCCAAGTGGCATCATGCGACCCGGTGTCAAGTGTTACATCGGGAACGGGGTGGTGCTCTCAGTTGGCAAGTTGCTCGAGGAAATTGAAGGCCTCGAAAGAGCCGGCGTGGTGGTTAGAGACCGCTTGTTTGTGAGCGAAGCATGCCCATTGATTTTGCCCTTCCATGTGACCATTGATATGGCGCGCGAGGCCGCCAAGGAGCGCAGCGGTAGCGCAAAAATTGGGACCACTGGACGCGGCATCGGTCCGGCTTACGAGGACAAGATCGCCAGACGCGCTTTGCGGGTTCAGGACTTGCGCTTCCCCGAGCGGTTTGCAGCCAAGCTGTCCGAGCTGCTTGCCTTACACAACCACGTGTTGACCACCTACTTGCAAGGTCAGCAAATCGAATGGCCCGACAGTGTCAAGCCTTACATGGTCGACGGCGAAGTGTCGTTCGACGCGGTCTACAACGAGGCGATGGCACACGCACAGCAGTTGCTGCCCATGGTGGCAGATGTCTCCAAAGCACTGAACGAAGCCCATTTGGCAGGTGCCAACCTGTTGTTTGAAGGTGCCCAGGGGACGTTGCTAGACATCGATCACGGCACGTACCCGTTCGTGACGTCAAGCAATTGCGTCGCAGGGAACGCGGCTGCCGGCGCAGGCGTTGGCCCGGGTTTGTTGCACTACGTCTTGGGTATCACGAAAGCCTATTGCACCCGCGTGGGGGGCGGACCTTTCCCCACCGAATTGGACTGGGAGACCGAGGGCACACCAGGCTGGCACATGTCGACCGTGGGTGCAGAGCGCGGAACCACGACCGGTCGCAGTCGCCGGTGCGGCTGGTTTGATGCAGCGCTTTTGAAGCGCTCAGCGCAAGTCAACGGGCTATCGGGTTTGTGTATTACCAAACTCGATGTGCTGGACGGTTTGTCAGAGTTGCAACTCTGCATAGGCTATGAGTTGGATGGTGAGCGTATTGATTTGCTGCCCATGGGGGCCGACGAAATTGAGCGATGCAAGCCCATCTATGAAACCATGCCGGGCTGGGATACCAGCACTGTGGGCGCCACGCAGATGGATCAATTGCCAGCCAATGCAGTCGCATATTTGCGCCGTATCGAAGCGGTCACGGGGGTACCCATTCACATGGTTTCAACCAGCCCAGATCGCGACCACACCATACTTTTGAATCACCCCTACCAAGCCTGATACAAGGAGCCCCCCGATGTTGACCGAAGATGGCAAACACCTTTATGTGTCCTACGACGAATACCACAATTTGATTGAAAAGCTGGCCATCAAAATCCACCAGTCAGGTTGGGAGTTCGACACGATTCTTTGTCTTGCTCGCGGCGGCATGCGCCCAGGCGATATCCTTTCACGCATTTTTGACAAGCCCTTGGCCATCATGTCAACGAGTTCATACCGCGCTGAAGCCGGTACCGTGCAAGGCAACTTGGACGTGGCTCGCTACATCACCACACCCAAGGGGGAGATCGCCGGCAAAGTCTTGTTGGTGGATGATTTGGCCGACTCTGGTCACACACTCAAGGTGGTGATCGACACTTTGCGCAGCAACTACTCCCCCATCACTGAACTGCGCAGTGCAGTGATTTGGACCAAGGGTGTGTCCACATTCCAGCCTGACTATTCGGTTGATTTGTTGCCAACCAACCCATGGATTCACCAGCCATTTGAAAATTACGATAGCACGCGCCCAGCGGATCTGCTTGCAAAGTGGAGCGTGTGACTTCGCTCACGCGTATCAGCGAACAGCGCCCTTGGGCGCTGTTTTTCTTTGGCCCATAATCAAGCATCCGTGAACCAGAGCCTGGCCTAGCCGATTGCACATGACCTCCAAATCCACCTCGCTGATCCACCACCCATACGTCCCGCCAGAAGGCTTCGCAGCCGTACAGCCTGCGGTGCATCGTGCCTCGACTGTGATCTTCAGCTCGGTTGAAGAGATGCATCAAAGAGACTGGCGCGACAAGTCCGGCTACACCTATGGGCTACACGGCACGCCGACCACCTTCACGCTAGAAGAGCGGCTGTGTGAGCTGGAGGGCGGTCGCTTTTGTACTTTGGCTCCCAGTGGCTTGTCGGCGATCACGTTGGTCAATTTGGCGTTGTTGCAGGCCGGTGACGAAGTGTTGCTTCCGGACAATGTGTATGGACCCAACCGAGCCTTCGTTGAAGTGGAGCTTGCGAAGTGGGGCATTAGCCATCAGATTTATGACCCTATGAATCCTGCTGACTTGGCCTCGCGAGTGCAGCCCAATACACGCTTGGTATGGATCGAGGCGGCAGGCTCTGTATCGCTTGAGTTTCCTGATGGCCCCGCTTTGGTCGAGGTGGTCAAGCGCGCGAATCAGAGCAGGGTTTCCAGCGATCAGCGCCAGATTCTGACGGCGCTTGACAACACTTGGGGCGCTGGCGTGGCGTTCCAGCCTTTTGACTGGGGTATTGACGTATCCGTGCATGCGCTCACGAAATATCCAAGTGGCGGCGCCGATGTCTTGATGGGTTCCGTGATGACCTGTGATCGGGCGCTCCATGCGGACATCCAGATGACCCACAGCCGGCTGGGCCTGGGCGTGGCGGGGGATGATGCTGAGCGTGTGCTGCGCGGGATGCCGTCAATGGTGTTGCGCTACCAGCGGCAAGATCAAACAACACGCACTTTGGCGCAATGGGCCACCCAACAAAACGCGTTCGTTCGGGTTTTGCACCCGGCCTTGCCGGATTCGCCGGGGCACGAGGCTTTTGTCCGAACATGCTCAGGCGCGGCGTGTTTGTTCAGCGTCGTGTTCGATCCCGAATACACGCAAGCCCAAGTTGAGGCGTTTTGTGATCGGTTGAACTTGTTCAAACTCGGTTATTCATGGGCGGGTCCGATGAGCTTGGTTGTGCCCTACCAGCTACCAGCTATGCGCCGATTCCCTTGGCCGCATGGCCGCCACCTCGTGAGGTTCGCGATTGGGCTGGAAGACGCAGAGGACTTGCAGGCAGACATTGCGCAGTCGCTGGCGGCGATGGGCTGAGCCGGTTGCGAACCGCGCAAAATTTCGCGGAACACCAAGCTGCCAAGGGCTATTCGTCCAAGGCGGCAATATCCCTGGCACCATCCGCGATGTCCGCATCGCTGATACCCCGGATCTCAACCTGGGGTGCGGTTGCATAGTGTTGAAAATTGCGCCCCATCGATTCGAAGTATTTGGGGTCGTAATGTAGGTTCAACAACTCCTGCACAACCCCAGCGACTTGGTTGGCATCGATCATGGATTGCCAGCGATCAATCGTGGCGTGACCGAGCAAGGCCACCAGAGTTTGGAGTCGTTCAGAGAAGTGCTCGGTGTCTTGTACAAAGTGGTCGTAGTCGCGCATCAGCAATGAGACCCGTTGCTCAACCGACATACGGATATCCACGCAAGGTGACGCGCGCATGGCCTTGATCAAGGATTCGGGTACGGTGACGTTCCCAACCCGTTTGCTCTCTGACTCGACGTATACCACCCGATCGCTATCCAGTTGTTGGAGAGCATGCCAAAGCTTCATTTCAAAGTGCTTTTGCGTGGGCTGGGTTTGTCCTGGCAGCAACCCCAAGACCGAGCTGCGGTGGTTGGCCAGACCCTCGAGGTCCAGGATCTGGTGGCCTTGCGCCTTCAGCGCGTGAAGCAGGTGTGTCTTGCCGACACCTGTCGGGCCAGCGATCACGCGCCACTTCAATCGAGCGACCTGCTCAGGGATGTGGGTCAACAGTGCAGCCCGAAATGCCTTGTAGCCGCCCTCCAGCAAGGTGACGTGAAAGCCAATGGCCGAGAGGATCGTTGCC
>JALQVJ010000071.1 GCA_023260355.1 Burkholderiaceae bacterium
CCGCCATGGGCGCGGATGATTTCAAGCAACTCCTGAGGCACGCTGCTGGAGCCATGCATCACCAAGTGGGTATTGGGGATGCGAGCGTGGATTTCTTTGACCCGGCTGATCGCCAAAATGTCGCCGGTGGGCTTGCGCGAAAACTTGTACGCGCCGTGGCTCGTCCCAATCGCGATGGCCAAAGCATCCAGTTGGGTCGCCTTCACAAATTCGGCGGCTTGCTCAGGATCGGTCAGCAGTGCATCGTGATCGAGTTTGCCTACCGCGCCGATGCCGTCCTCTTCGCCGGCTTCACCCGTCTCGAGTGAACCGAGGCAACCGAGCTCGCCTTCGACCGTGACGCCAACTTTGTGAGCCAAAGCCACGACTTGGCGTGTGACATCGATGTTGTACTCAAAGCTGGATGGCGTTTTGCCGTCTGCTTCAAGTGAGCCATCCATCATCACTGACGAAAAGCCCAAATCGATGGCACCCTGACAGATGGCCGGAGTTTGCCCATGGTCCTGGTGCATGACCAAAGGGATGTGGGGATAGGCTTCCACCGCCGCTTGAATGAGGTGCTTGATAAAGCTCTCTCCAGCGTATTTGCGCGCACCCGCGCTGGCTTGCAAGATCACTGGCGCGCCCGTTTCGTCCGCAGCAGCCATCACGGCCTGGACTTGCTCCAAGTTGTTGACGTTGAAAGCGGGAATACCGTAACCAT
Organism: Burkholderiaceae bacterium; assembly: GCA_023260355.1. GTDB lineage: Bacteria > Pseudomonadota > Gammaproteobacteria > Burkholderiales > Burkholderiaceae_C > RS62. The sequence goes on from JALQVJ010000071.1 coordinate 704, forward strand.
GTTCAGCGGCGTGATCGAGCAGTTCACGCATAGAGACGAGTGCCATTTGGGGTTCCTTTGGTCGAGGGAAGATGAAAAACAGAAGCTTATGTGGGTATCTATCGGGTTTGTAACCACTTTGTAACTTTTGATTTTATCCAATCCAAACTCACACCCGGCTGACACGCCAGCCCTGCGCTCGAAACCGACCGCGACAGGGGGCCACCACGCGCTCGACTACAGTGTTTTGTCCATCACCGACGCAGGTTTTGATATGGCAATTTGGTTTGGCAAGCCCAGCTTGCAAGATTTCATGCAAAGGGCAGAAAACACGGCGATCTCGACCCTGGGCATCGAGCTGATCGAGATCGGCAGCGACTTTTTCAAAGCGCGCATGCCCGTTGACAACCGGACCAAGCAACCCATGGGTTTGCTGCACGGCGGGGTCTCTGTGGTCTTGGCGGAAACGCTGGCGTCCATGGCGACCTTCGCGACCCTCGATCCCACGAAGCAGTGGTGTGCTGGGCAGGAAATCAATGCCAACCATTTGCGCGCCGTGCGCGAGGGGTGGGTCACAGGCGTGGCACGGCCTCTGCACAGGGGGGCAACCAGCCAAGTCTGGGAGGTTCACATCAGCAATGAGAACGATCAATTGGTGTGCGTATCGCGTGTCACCATGGCCGTTTTGAACCGCCGCGACCGCCCTGCAAACGCCCCTTGACAGTGGCGTTTGCATGTAACCGCGTTGTAACTCACCCAGAATCTCAGGCAGGTGTCTTCGGGGTGGCTAGCTGGCGCAATGCGCAAGGCACCCGCTGTCAACCGCCGATGGTTCTCAAGCCACGCGACACATCTTCAGCATGTTCGTGCCACCCGGCGAGCCCATTGGTTCACCACAGGTGATGGCATAGATATCGCCGGACTGAACAATCGCTCGCGCTTTCAAGTGCGCCTCAGCATCGCTCAACGCGGTGTCTCGGTCTGCACTGGTGTCCATCAACAAGGGGCGCACATTGCGAAACATCGCCATGCGGCGTTGCGCAGAGACGCGTGAGGTGATGGCATAAATCGGTACAGGGATATTGAATCGGCTCATCCACAACGCGGTAGAACCCGAGTCCGTGAGCGCCACAATCGCCTTCGCTCCGCAGTAGTGGGCGGTGAACAAGGCGCCCATAGCAATGGACTGGTCGATGCGGCGGAATGTCTTGTTGGCCGTATCCAAGTGCAACTCAGGGTCATGGGCCGCCTCCGCAGCCAAACAAATAGATGCCATCTCGCGCACCGTCTCTAGCGGGTATTTGCCAGCCGCTGTTTCTGCGCTGAGCATCACGGCATCGGTGCCATCGAGCACTGCATTGGCCACATCGCTCACCTCGGCGCGGGTTGGCACGGGGTTCAGAATCATGGATTCCATCATCTGGGTCGCCGTGATCACGACCTTGTCGTGCTGATGAGCCAAACGGATCATGCGCTTTTGAAGGGCTGGCACGGCGGCGTTACCCACCTCGACGGCCAAGTCACCACGCGCCACCATGATGCCGTCGGACGCACGCAAAATCGCCTCGAGCTCAGGGATCGCTTCTGCCCGCTCGATCTTGGCGATCAAGCCTGGTTTGTGTCCATACTGCGCGCCGGCCACGTGACAAAGCTGGCGTGCCAGCTCCATATCAGTTGCAGATTTGGGGAAACTGACCGCGACGTAGTCTGCCTGCAGCTCCATCGCGGTCTTGATGTCCTCCATGTCTTTGGCCGTCAATGCCGGCGCGGAAAGCCCGCCGCCCTGCTTGTTGATCCCTTTGTTGTTTGACAGCTCGCCGCCAATCTTGACGATGGTGTGCACCTGACCGCCTTTGACGGCCGACACCTCCAACACGATCAAACCGTCATTCAGCAGCAAGGTGTCGCCAGGCTTCACATCGCGGGGCAACTCTTTGTAATCCAACCCAACCGCCGTCTCATCTCCCAACGCCTCGCGGCCCGCATCCAATACAAACGGTCGCCCATTGACCAACTCGATCTTGCCGTTTTCAAACTTGCCGACGCGGATCTTGGGGCCTTGCAAGTCCGCCATGATCGCCACCTCACGCCCCACTTGCTTGGAAATCTCGCGCACCAGATGGGCCCGATCCTTGTGGTCTTGCGCAGTACCGTGTGAGAAATTCAATCGCACGACGTTGACTCCGGCGCGCAAGATGGCTTCGAGCATCTCCGGCGAATTGGAGGCTGGGCCTAATGTGGCAACGATCTTGGTGGCGCGGCTGACCATGGCAGTGTCCTTCTGACGGGCTGGATTTTGTAACTGAGT
>JALQVJ010000117.1 GCA_023260355.1 Burkholderiaceae bacterium
TGCCACATGTGCGCAGCCGGTGCGTTTGCTGCAACCGCTGGAAGACTTCGGCTTCAGCCTCACCTACGTGCGGGCCACAGAAGACGATCACTCACAGCAGTCGGATCAGCAGTTTGCCCTGGCCGCAGCGCATGCCAAGGCATCGCCGCGCTGGGCCTACCACGAGGTGGACACCAACCACATGATCCCGGTGAACCGGCCCGACACCCTGAGCCAAATATTGCTCAACCTCACGGCTTGACCAAGCAAAGCCGACGCAAGATCACCGCGCGATCAAGCCAGGCTCACGCGGTGACGGTGGGGGCTGCGTCACTGCGCTCGGCAGGCAACCTCGGCGCCATCAAACGCCGGAACAAGGGCGAAATCGCCGCCAATATGACCATGCCCGAGTAGCCGGTTGGCATCTGGGGGGACGCGCTCGTGCGCCGCAGTTGGTCAGCCCCGTCGGATGGGCTGAGGTGGTGGTGCGCGTGGCGCGGCAAGTTGATCAAGATCAGGTCTGACACCCAGTTGTTGCAGTCCCAAATGTGTTGCGGGCCCATGCGCTCAAGCCGACCATCCACGCGCTCGCGCACCAACCCCCAGTGCTCCACGTAATCCACCGCGACCACCAGATAAAGCCCCACTGCGGCTTGGATCAGCACCGCCACACCCGACTTGGCCCCAAAGGCCACAAAAGCCAAGACCACCCAAGCGCCGTAGATGGCCAGCAGGCCTGCTGGGCGCTTCCATGCGGGGTAATTCGCGCTGGCCGACAGAGCCACCCCGCTGTGCCACACGCCCGGAAAATAGCGCCTCATGAATGTCCACAAATTTTCGCTTTGCCGCGCCGAGGCTGGGTCTTCCCACGACGCTGCCATACGGTGGTGCCCCCGGTTGTGCTCAATCTGGTAATGCCCATAAGCCACGTGCGTCAGCATCGCCAGCGACAGCATGCGGTCCAACTCCGAACGGCGGTGTCCCAACTCGTGCGCATAGGTGATCCCTATGGCACCCGCGACCACGCCCAGCGCCCCACTCAACCACAAAGCCTGCGCCCATGAGGCTTGGGGCAATACCACCACTACAAAAAACAGAGACTGGCAAAGCAGCGCAATAGCGATCACGCGCGGCATGGTGTCGCCCCAGTTGACGCCAGATAGCGCGCTGCGATGCGCCAATGACCACGGGCCATCAGCGCGGCCGACGAGCCACTCCAGCAGCGGAAATATCCCAAACGCCACCAACACGCCTAGCCAAGGCAAGCCAGACAACCAACTCAAGGTGGGCAACAAAGTGAACAGCAAAGCGACGTATTTCATGCGGGCGATCTTTTCACAAAACGGGGCAACTGCCGCCGATTGAAGTCCATGCGTTGTCGACCAAACAGCGACTTTTCGCACAAATAATCAGGTATTTGCGGGGCATTGTCCACACCTTTGAGCGGCCGGCAACACGGCAGCCATGCCATTCAGATGCAGCCCCCGGTTGGCAGGCCTCAAACTGCAGGCCCTGCCGCCCGCGCGATGTACTGCGCCATCATGAGGTCCAAATGCGCGCCCCCGCCATTTTTGAACACCGTGATGTCGTCGCGCGTGGCACGGCCAACGCGCTTGCCAACCAAGTCATACAAATCGCCCAGCACGTGCGCCTCGGTGATCGCACCGGCCGCGATCGGCATCATCAACTCGCCGATGTGATGCAGCGTCGTCTCACGGCTGTCCACAAACAGACGCCCAGCCTGCATCAGAGCGTCATCGGCTTCGCGCATGTCGGCCTTGAACGCCCCAATCAAATCGACATGCGTGCCGGGCCGAACCATCTCGCCTCGCAGCACCGGCTCACGCGCCATGGTCGCCGTCGCGATCACGTCGGCCTGCAACGCTGCGGCGCGCAAATCACTCGCGACTGCCAAGTTCACCCCCGGCGCCCACTCGCCAGCCATGGCCTCATCGACCAACGCCTGCGCCTGATCGGCGCGCCTGGCCCACACCCATATCCGGCGAATGGATGGCAAGCCTTTCGTGTACGCCTTGACCAGACTGCGGGCGACGGTGCCTGCACCGACGATCAGCAGCGTCTCGCTGTCAGGGCGCGCCAACAACTGGGCACCCAAAAGCGAATCGGCTGCGGTCTTCCACTCGGTGATCAAGCGGCTGTCGATGACGGCCACCAGCCGCCCATGCTCAGGCTCAAACACCTGCATGGCACCCTGCACTGTGGGCAAACCCGCCTGGGGGTTTTGGCCAAACACCGTGACCGACTTCACCCCAAAACCCAAACCCTCGATGTGGGCCGCTCGGCTCAGCAAAGACCCTTGCGAGGGGCCCAAAAACACATCGGCCACCTGAGCCTTGGGGCGCTGGTGCCCAGCACGCAATGCCGCCACTGCGCCGGTCCAATCCATGCGGCCAGCCACATCGCTGGCTTGAATGAATGCAGGGGTCTGTGGGGAGCTCATGGCTCAAGCCGCCCCTGCGCCTTTGGGCGCCGACGGCAATGGGTTCAAAAC
>JALQVJ010000230.1 GCA_023260355.1 Burkholderiaceae bacterium
TGGCTAGTTAAAACCCCATTGAGGGGCCAAGACTCAAGCGCTTTCTTCGAGCATGGCCAAGTACTCTTCTGCGGTGGCCAGGCGAGGATTCGTGGCGTGGCAGTGGTCTGCCAGTGCCCCTTTGATCACGCGCTCGTACCAGCCAGGCTCCACCCCCATCGCGGCGAGTCCCGTCGGCAAGCCGAGGCGGGCATTCATATCCTTGATGGCTTCGGCGACATCACCAGCCGAGCGCAATCCCATCGCATGTGCCATGCGCTCCAGCTTGCGCTCTTGCTGAACCGAATCCACCGGCGCATTGAATCGAACCACCGCCGGCAAAAACATGGCATTCAATGTGCCGTGGTGGAGACGGGGGTTGACGCCGCCGAGGCTGTGGCTGAGGGAGTGCACGCAACCCAGGCCCTTTTGGAACGCCAAGGCACCTTGCATCGATGCGCTCATCATTTGGCGGCGCGCCTCCAAGTTGCTGCCATCAAGCGTGGCCTTTTCAATGTTCGCCCATGCTCGGGCGAGGCCGTCCAGCGCAATGCCGTCCGCGGGTGGGTTGAACGGGGCTGCCATGAAGGTTTCCATGCAGTGCGCCACGGCATCCATGCCGGTTGCTGCAGTCAACATGGGCGGCAAACCGACGGTCAACTCAGGGTCACAAATGGCGGCGGCTGGCACCAAATGCCAGCTGTGAAAACCCAATTTTCGGCCGTCATCGACGATGACGATGGCGCCTCTGGCCACCTCGCTGCCGGTGCCGGCGGTGGTTGGGATCGCAATCAACGGCGCCACGCGGTCGGTGATCTTGGGCGAACCGCCTTCGATGGTGGCGTAGGTCTTGAGTGGGCCCTCGTGCGTGGCGGCAATGGCAAGGCCTTTGGCGCAGTCGATGGATGAACCGCCACCCAGCGCAATCAAGCCGTCGGCACGGTGGGCGTTGTACACCGCTTGCGCAGCGCGCACGGCCTGTTCGGTTGGGTTCGATGGCGTTTGATCAAAGACCGCGACATCGAAATCGGCCAATACATCCAGTGCCTTTTGTACGATGCCAGCGGCCTTCACGCCCGGGTCAGTCACGATGAGTGGCCGCTGGATGCCGCACCGCGTGCACTCGTCGGCCAACGTGCGAATGGCACCAAAGTCAAACTGGATTTGGGTGATGTAGCGGATGGCAGTCATGTGAGTCCTTCAAACGTGCGGCCGAGGCCGATGGCAATGGGGTCGCCAATTTAACCCGCGCCCACTGCGCGTGACTGGCGCTTGGGTGACGCCGGCTTATGATCGCTGCATGACCCAGCCCGCTGAATTCTCACATCGACTCAGTCCGCAAACCCGCCATATTTTGGAGCACATGCAAAAGGCCTCGCACGCGCCGATGCATGCCTTGCCACCCCATGCGGCGCGAGCCTTTTATGAAAAAGCGGCGGGTATTTTGGACATCCGAAAAGTCCCCATGCACCGGCAAGAGCGGCTCGATATTCCCACGCGCGACGGCGCCGTGATTCACGCTCAGCTGTGGGCGCCAAGCGCAGAGCCTTTGCCCGTTTTGATCTACTTTCATGGCGGGGGATTCACCATTGGCAGCAGCGCCACGCATGAGCCTTTGTGCCGCCGGCTGGCGGAGTTGGCGCACTGTGCGGTCATTTCTGTGGACTACCGCCTCGCGCCGGAGCACCGCTTCCCAACTGCGGTGTATGACGCTTGGGATGCACTGGCCCATGTCCGTGCACATGCCGCCGCATGGGGGTTAGATGCCCAGCGCATCGCCGTGGGTGGCGACAGCGCTGGCGGGACCTTGGCGGCTGTGTCAGCGTTGCACGCCCGTGACCAAGGGTGGCCGCTTGACATGCAACTGCTGTTTTACCCAGGCACCACCGCACACCAAGACACCGCGTCCCACCAAACGTTTGAGCGTGGGTTGGTTCTCGGAGAGTCCGTGATTTCGTATTTTTTCGAGCAGTACATTCCGTTGCGAAGCCAGCGCAGCGATTGGCGTTTTGCGCCTTTGCTGGCCAGCGACCATGCGGGTGTGGCTCCCGCGTGGGTCGGGCTGGCCGAAATCGACCCGCTCGTCGATGAAGGTGTGGCCTATGCCGATGCGCTGCGCATGGCCCAAGTCCCAGTCGATATCGAGATCTATCCGGGCGTGGTGCACGGGTTCATCCAGTGGGGTCGGGCGATTCCTGAAGCGTTGCAGTGCCACCTCGATGCAGCCGGGGCGCTGCGAAAGGTGTGGGGCAGCGACGCCTGAGGTTTGGCTCAAGCTGGGGGTGCGTTTGTTGCGTGGCTAT
>JALQVJ010000275.1 GCA_023260355.1 Burkholderiaceae bacterium
GAGTGGCAGCGTATTTTGCGCGAGCAACCTGCTCAACTAATTCCGCAGTACGTAGGTGGCGAGTAAAGCCTTGCTGGCCGGTTGCACAGAACGTGCAGCCCATGGCGCAACCGGCTTGAGACGAGATGCACGATGTTGTCACTCAGGTCAGAGTCACCGCCGGAGATAAAAATCTTGCTGCCGCTGACACGCACCTCGACGCCGTTGGCAGCAGGCACGTCGCCGACAGTGTGGCCCTTGGTGCGCACGAGCCCCAAGTCACTGCCGGCATGGGGTTCGGTGAGTGCCATGGAGCAGAGCCACTCACCGCTGGTGATGTGCGGCAGATAGCGGGCTTTGAGTTCATCGGTGGCGTGTGAGGCGACGGTCTCATATGCACCGTGCAGCAGGCCGGGGTACATGGTCCAGCCGTGATTTGCGGCGGCCAACATTTCGTACATCGCGGCGTTGAGCAAGTTGGGCAAACCTTGTCCGCCATGCTCAGGCGCACAAGCGAGTGCGGGCCAGCCATTGGCGACAAATTGTTGGTAGGCGTCACGGTAGCCGGCGGGCGCCTTGACGCCCTCTGGACTCCATTGGCAGCCCTCGGCGTCGCCGGAGGCATTGATCGGTGCGAGCACTTCGCTGGCAAACACCCCCGCTTGTTCGAGCACAGCGATGGCGGTGTCGTCGTCCATTTCGGCAAAGTCTGGCATGTCGCGCCAAGCGGCTTCGGCCTTCAGCACATGGCGCAGCGTGAACGCCATATCGGACAGGGGGGTGGTGTAAGTACTCATGTCGGTCAGTCTCGGATCATGGCGCGTCAGCTGCAACGCGCCTTGATGTCTTCAGGAACGGGGATCGCTTTGATGCGATCGGGATCATCTGGGTGTCGAATGCAAAACGCACGCGTCTCGAAGCCCTCGCACAACAGCACATCACCGCGCATGACTTGGTGGTGTTGAATGAACGCCTTGTTGCGCCACTCATGGATGCTGGTGTGCACCTGCAAGGTCTCGCCGTAGGTGGCGGTGCGCATGAACTTGGTGTTGATTTCGAGCAGTGGCGTGCCAATGATGCCCGTGGTCTTCACCAGTTCACGCCAGGGCGGGACACCGCATTGCACAAAGAAGTGCAGCGATGCCGCGTCCATCCACTTGGAAAAATTAGGGAAGAAGACGATCCCCGCTGGGTCGCAGTCACCGAACGTGACGGGGATTTCGAATACCGTGGTTTTGCTCATGCGCGCCGATCCAATCAGCGAGGCGCCATGCGCAGCGCACCGTCCAAACGAATGACTTCGCCATTCAGGTGACCGTTGTGCACGATGTGGCAAGCCAATTCGGCGAACTCTTGCGGGTGACCGAGTCGGGCAGGGAACGGGATGCTGGCGGCCAATGACTGTTGCACGGGCTCTGGCAGCTCGCGCAGCAGCGGCGTGCTGAATAGGCCGGGCGCGATGGTGCACACGCGAATGCCGTGCTGTGCCAAGTCGCGTGCCATGGGCAGGGTCATGCCGACGACGCCGCTCTTCGAGGCGCTGTAGGCTTGCTGGCCAACTTGGCCGTCGAATGCGGCAACCGATGCGGTGAACACCATGACACCGCGCTCGCCGTCGGTCATGGGGTCGAGCTTGGCGCAGGCCGCTGCAAACAAGCGTGCGGCGTTGTAGGTGCCGATCAGGTTGACGTTGATGACGCGGGCAAAGTCCTCAAGTGGCGCGGCGTTGCCGTCTTTGCCCACCACGCGTTTGGCCGAGCCAATGCCGGCGATTTGCATCAAGATGCGCGCGGGGCCGTGGGCTGCAGCCGCTTGGTCAATCGCGGCTTGCATGCTCTCTGGGTCGGCCACGTTGCAGGACACGGCGAGGCCGCCGATGTCTTTGGCAACCCGCTCTGCGTTGGCCATGTTCAAGTCCAGCACGGCGACTTTGGCACCCAAGCGGGCGAGTTCGCGAGCGGTGGCTTCACCCAATCCAGATCCGCCGCCAGTGACGAGTGCGGCCAGTCCATTGATGTTCATGTGCGTTTCCTTATTGCGTTCAAACCTGTGTTCAGGCCTGGGGTTTCAAGATGGCGTGCAAGCTGTCGTTGTGCAATGCCGCGACGGTGTCGGCGCGGTGGCTGAGCACTGCGCGTTGGTTGATGGAGCCTTTGTCGGTGATCTCACCGCGGTCAATCGTCGGTGGCTCGGACAGCAGACACATGCGGGCAATGCGATTGGCGCTGCCAGTGGCTGAGGCGGCCAAGCGGTTCACCACGCCTTGGAAGTGCGCCAACACGGGCGCGCTGTTCAAGACGTCTGCCAGCGGTGCGCTGTCGGGCAGGCCACTGAGTTGGCGCACAGCAGGTGTTGGGAAGATCATGGCGCCGACTTCCGACACGAAGGGCGACATCAACCGCCGCCCGCTGCATCGCCAGCGCGTCGAGGCTGGGGGTCAGGTCGGCGCGGCTATCCCATGCGGCGATAGCTGCCACTCGGCCTTTAACAAACGGACCAGTGGC
>JALQVJ010000287.1 GCA_023260355.1 Burkholderiaceae bacterium
ATGCTGATGTATCCGAATGCCGATGTGCCCGTCGTGCAAGTCTCTCTGTCGGCGTCACTCGACCCCGCCGAACATATCAAGCTAGGGCAAGCCCTTGGCGCGTTGGACGAAGAGGGCGTGTTGTTCATCGGCTCTGGCTTCAGCTATCACAACATGCGCGGCTTCTTCGACGACTCAGCCGCCGCGCGCGATGCCAACTTGCAGTTCGAGGTCTGGCTTCAAACGGTCTTGAGCGATGCCAAGCAGTCGCCCGAGGTGATTCAAGATCAACTCGTCCATTGGCATCAAGCGCCGGGCGCCCAGGCTTGCCACCCCCGCGAGGAACACCTCATGCCGTTGCACGTGTGCTTTGGGATTGCGGGCCGAGCAGCCGACGAGAGCCAGTCAGTTGAGATCCTCAACAAGAGCTCCTCCAATTGGATTTGGCTTGGTTGATCCCTGAGCCATGAAGGTGGCATACCGGTTGGTGTGACGTCACAGCCAGACCCAAGATGCAGATTTGCCCAGCGCTTGGACGCGTGACAGGCCTTCAGCCTTTGGGTCTTGCCTGCAAGTGAGCAGGCACGCAGACGTGACACACCCAAATGTCATCAATCGGTACAAGTATGTCTGGTTTGCACCGATGTCGGCCGCTTGAATCTCAGGCAATCTCCTGCCTGGTTAGCTGTTGGCGGATGATCGCGCTCCGGCGTGTGCGTGTATCCCGTCCTAGATGGGTCAGCCCTGGCCCCACCATTCACCCGCAGAGCCTATCGCTTTGCAGTTGGAATTGCTTCGACCTATGACGACACTGATTAGAAATGCTTGGTATGTGGCGGCCCATGCACATGAGTGCAGCGAGACGCCGTTGGCACGGACTCTGTTGGGAGAAAAGGTGGTGCTGTTTCGAACGCCCGACGGCCAAGCCGCCGCGCTCGAAGACCGATGCTGTCACCGCCTCGCGCCACTGTCCAAGGGCGACGTGGAGGCCGATGGCATCCGCTGTCGTTATCACGGGATCAAGTTTGCACCCTCAGGCCAATGCCTTGAAATCCCAGGCCAGGATCGCATCAGTCCCAAGTTTTGTGTCAAGCATTTTCCGCTCGTTGAGCGCGATGGCTTGCTCTGGATTTGGATGGGTGAAGCAAGCCAAGCAGACCCTTCGCTGATTGTCGATTGCCACTGGAACGTCGATCCGGCGTGGCCAGCCGCACACGGCTACCTGCATTACCAAGCCGATTACCGGCTGATCATTGACAACCTGCTGGACTTCACGCATTTGACGTTTGTGCACCGCACGACGCTGGCCAACAATGCATTTCCCAATGCGCAGCCCGATATTGAGCCATTCGAGCGGGGTATTCGCTTGTCGCGAGACATCGAAGGCGTCGACCCATCCCCCTTGCACAAAATGGGGGGTGACTTCACCGGTAAAGTGGATTTTTGGAATCGCCAAGTGTGGTGGCTGCCAACCGTCTTTGAAAACTGGGCTGGCTCGGTGGACGCCGGTGGCGAGGGCCCAGCCCACGAGCGCCCAGGTGGGTTCCATCTGAGGCATTTCTCGTTGCTTACGCCAGAGACCGAACACACCACGCACTACTTCTGGATTCAGCCTTGTTCGTTTCCAAAGCCGCATTCAGATTTGATCAAGAAAGTGAAGATTGGCATTGATACCGCGTTTGCCGAGGACAAAGACATCATCGAGTCTCAGCAACGCGTCATGGCGGCCGATCCCAGCATCCACCCCAAAGGCATCTCTTCGGACAAGGCACTGAACATGGTGCGTTTCATGAATGAGCGCCTCCTCAAGGCCGAGGCGGCAGCGCTTGCTGCTGTTGTACCGGCTGATTCGGTCGTGCCCAGCGGGCCACCGCGCTAACGACAAAAAAAATCAGCCACCCTTGGGTGGCTGTTCATGGCGCGGGCGCTCAGCGTGTGCGCGGGGCGTGGCCGCTCAGGCCGCAGGCTCAGTGGTCCTTGCTCTCGATTTTGGTGACTTTG
>JALQVJ010000305.1 GCA_023260355.1 Burkholderiaceae bacterium
GACCGGAATGAAGGCGTAGAAATAGAGCTGGTTGTCGAACCCTTGCGAGAAATCGAATTGCATTCCGGCAAATCCGGCTACCAGCATTACCCAGGCCGCGGTCACCAGAAGCAGAGTGCGCATCCATTCGGGCAGCCCGCCGGGTAGCTTCTTGTTGATGAAGTGAATCACCTGCTCTTTGATCGGTGCGGGGCCCACTGTCGACGGCGGTGAGGCCGTTTGGCGCTTGGCCAGCACAGACAAGCTCTTGTTCGCCCAACGCTGCATTTTGAACCCAACATCCACCATGGCTGAACGCATGAGCTTGATGGTGTCAGGGTTGGTCGCGTTCAGCATCAACATGGCTGCCGCATTGCCGGGACGCCAGGACTTTTGACCCATTTTGCGCAGCAAGTTGCGCATATTCATGGACACATCGCCAAAGTCAATATTCACCGGACACGGTGCCAAACAACGGTGGCACACGGTGCAATGGTCTGCGACGTCCTCAAACTCTTCCCAATGCGCGATCGAAATACCACGGCGGGTTTGCTCTTCGTACAGGAAAGCCTCAACCAGCAAAGAGGTGGCCAAAATTTTGTTGCGAGGGCTGTAGAGCATATTGGCGCGCGGCACATGCGTGCTGCACTCTGGTTTGCACTTGCCGCAACGCAAGCAGTTCTTCACGCTATCTGCAATCGCACCGATATCGGACTGCTGCATGATGATGGACTCGTGCCCCATCAACCCGAAACTCGGGGTGTAGGCCGCCGTCAAATCGCTGGCAAAAACCGATTCCTCGTGACTCCCTAGGGCGCTGGCTTGGCGCAACAACTTGCCCCGGTTGAAGTGCCCTTTGGGATCGATTTTGGCTTTGTATGCGGCAAACGGCGCCAACTCATCGTCGCTTAAAAACTGGAGCTTGGTGATGCCAATGCCGTGCTCGCCGGAGATCACACCATCCAAGCTGCGCGCGAGCGCCATGATTCGACCCACCGCCTCATGTGCGGTTTGGAGCATGTTGTAGTCGTCGCTGTTGACTGGGATGTTGGTGTGCACGTTGCCGTCACCCGCATGCATGTGCAATGCCACCCAAACCCGCCCTTTGAGCACCGCCTGGTGAATGCGATCCAATGCCTCGAGGATGGGCGCAAACGCCGCACCCGAGAAAACATCGTGCAGCGGTTGGCGCACCTGCACCTTCCAACTTGCTCTCAAGCTGTGGTCTTGCAAACGCGGGAAGTATTGATCGAAGTCTTGCGCCCACAATTGCCACTGGCCGCGCACAGACTGAATGATGTCCAGAGCCTGGGCGACACGATCTTCAAGCCACTCTTGGTGATCCAAATCAGGCAACTCACCGCGCGTCTCGACTTGCAGGGCGCCACCACGGAGGTAGGCTTCCAACTCATCAAGGAGTGCGAGCTTGTTGCGCAACGACAAATCAATATTGATGCGCTCAATGCCCTCGGTGTACTCGCCCATGCGCTCCAAGGGGATCACCACGTCCTCGTTGATCTTGAAGGCGTTGGTGTGCTTGGAAATCGCCGCTGTGCGCTTGCGATCCAACCAGAACTTCTTGCGCGCGGCATCCGAAATCGCGACAAAACCTTCGCCATGGCGCGTGTTGGCCATGCGCACGACTTCTGAGGTGGCCGCCGCCACAGCGTCGGCATCGTCGCCAACGATATCGCCGATCAGCACCATCTTGGGCAAGCCCCCACCCCCTCGCTTGCTCTTGGTGGCATAGCCGACCGCTTTGAGGTAACGGTCATCCAAGTGCTCCAAGCCCGCCAGCATGGTTCCCGTGCGCTGCTGCTCTGCAAACATGAAGTCTTTGATTTCGACGATGCTTGGCACCGCATCCTTGGGGTTACCAAAGAACTCCAAACACACTGTTCGCGTGTGCTCAGGCATGCGATGGACAATCCAGCGCGCGCTGGTGATCAAGCCATCACAGCCCTCTTTTTGAACGCCTGGTAGACCGGCTAAAAATTTGTCGGTCACGTCTTTGCCCAAGCCCGCCTTGCGAAAGACCTTGCCTTCGATGCGCAACGTCTCCTCACGCAGCAAGGTCTTGCCATCGGCTTTGAAATACTTCAAAGCAAAAGTGACCATGGGCGCATCGTGGATCTTGCCCAAGTTGTGGTCCAAACGCGTGACTTCGAGCCACTCAGCGTTGGGCGTCACCATGCGCCAGCTGGCCAAGTTGTCCAGGGCAGTGCCCCACATGACCGCCTTTTTGCCGCCTGCGTTCATGGCAATGTTGCCGCCGACGCAGCTGGCCTCGGCTGAGGTGGGGTCCACTGCAAAAACAAAGCCTGCTGCTTCGGCAGTATTGGCTACGCGTTGCGTCACCACGCCCGCCTCGGTCCAAATCGTCGGCACCGGCTCGCTGCACCCCGGCAGCTGAACCATCTCAACGCCGCTCATCGCCTCCAGCTTTTCGGTATTGATGACCACCGACTTCCAAGTCAGGGGAATCGCCCCACCGGTGTAGCCCGTGCCACCTCCGCGGGGGATGATGGTCAGCCCAAGTTCGATGCTGGCTTTGACCAAGGCTGCCATTTCGGCCTCGGTGTCAGGCGTCAGCACAACAAATGGGTACTCCACGCGCCAGTCGGTGGCATCGGTGACGTGGGACACGCGGGACAAGCCATCGAACTTGATGTTATCCTTGCGGGTGTGCCGCCCCAATACCCGCTTGGCCTTGTGGCGCAATTTCGCCAAGGCGTTGAATTGGTCATCAAACCGTTGGATCAGAGCGCTCGCAGCGACCGACAACTCAGCCACCAACGCGTCACGCTGCGCGTCCTCGCTGGGCTTTCGGCGTTTGTCAATTTCAGACATGCGGTGATGCAGTGCCTGCACCAACATCGCACGCCGCTTGGGGTTTTTCAGCAAATCGTCTTGCAAAAACGGGTTCCGCTGGACCACCCACACATCGCCAAGCACCTCATACAGCATCCGCGCTGAACGCCCAGTTCGGCGCTCTTGTCGCAACTGATCGAGCACCTCCCAAGCGCGCTCGCCCAACAACCGGATCACGATCTCGCGGTCCGACAGCGAGGTGTAGTTGTACGGAATCTCTCTCAAACGAGGGGCAGCGTGTTCGGCAACAGCTAACAATTCGGGCGGCAACGGTGCGTTCATGAGCGACTTTGGATGGCTAGGGCTACGCGCCCTGATGCCCTCAATTATCGCAGTGCAGCAGAGACCTTTTCTGAGAGCGTGAATCTGCGGCTACACGGGGTTACAACTGGGCCAATCGCCTCCGGGCAGCTCAGCCCAACTTCAGTTGCGACCCGATTTTGCCCAGCGCCAGGCCAGTGTCGCCTGCACCAGGACCAGCGCGGCATAAGTCAACATCGCGCCGTCTCGCCCAAGTAACCACAAACCCGCAAGCAAAACCACGACCCCTGCCAGAAACAGCCCGCCCCACATCTTGAGCGCGCTGGGCCTGCGAACACGGCGGTACTTGAGCGAGAGGACCAACATCGCAGACAGCCCAGCCGCCGGCATCACAAAGTTGAGCAGGTGCCAAATGAATGCGATGCTGTTCATGAATAGACGTCCCCGAGGAGTAAGCAAAGCAGAGTGTCGCACGAGTGAGACGCCAAAATTTTATAATCTGGCAATGTCAGTCTGGGCCCTAGGAATCAACCACGAAACCGCACCTTTGGATTTGCGGGGACGCTTTGCATTTGCGATTGACCAAGTTCCGCCCACGCTGCAGCAACTCAAGGCCAGCCTTAGAGGGCCCACAGAGGTCGCTCTGCTGTCGACATGCAACCGCACTGAGATTTATTGCGCAGCCGAACAAGCCGCAGTCGATGCCACGCTAGAGTGGTTGGCGCAAACGGGTGGCGTGAGTTCGCAAACACTCACCCAGCACGCGTACATGCTGACCGATGAACAGGTGGCACGCCACGCATTTCGGGTCGCCAGTGGCCTGGACTCCATGGTTTTGGGCGAGCCACAAATTTTGGGCCAGCTCAAAGACGCCGTGCGGGCCGCCCAGGACGCGGGGGCGCTTGGCACCACCCTTCACCAGATGTTTCAGCGCAGCTTTGCTGTGGCCAAAGAGGTGCGCACCACCACCGAAATTGGTGCGCATTCCATCAGCATGAGCGCCGCAGCCGTGCGCTTGGCGGGGCAACTTTTTGAAAACCTGAACGACATCCACGTGCTGTTTGTCGGCGCTGGGGAAATGATCGAACTGGCCGCCGCCCACTTCAGCGCCAAGCAACCCAAAACCATGGCCATCGCCAATCGCACCGTGGCACGCGGGGAAAAGCTGGCCGCTCAAATTGGTGCGAAAACCCTGCGTCTGGCTGAGATCCCCGACCACTTGCACGAATATGACGCCGTGGTGTCGTGCACGGCCAGTACCCTGCCCATCATTGGGCTGGGCGCTGTCGAGCGGGCCCTCAAACGGCGCAAACACCGGCCCATGTTCATGGTCGACTTGGCGGTGCCTCGGGACATCGAACCCGAAGTGAAAGACCTCTCAGACGTCTTCCTTTACACCGTTGATGACTTGGCTCAAGTCGTAAAAACAGGCAAAGACCAGCGCCAAGCAGCCGTGGTGCAAGCCGAGGCCATCATCGACGCCGGCGTGCGTCAGTTCATGAATTGGATGGGACAACGCCACAGCGTCCCGTTGATTCAGCACCTGCACACCCAAGCAGCACAGTGGCAGGCAGCCGAATTGGAAAAAGCCCAGCGCCGCCTGGCCAAGGGCGAGCCTGTGGACCAAGTGATGCAACTGCTGGCTCAAGGCTTGACCCAAAAAATGTTGCATCCTGCCCTGTCAGCTCTTCACAAGGGCGACCCTGCGCAACGCGAGCAAACCGCGATCACGCTGGCACACCTGTTTGACGCGCCCAGACGCGACCCCGGCGAGATCTAGCGATTCCGGACATCAGCGCTGGCGCGTGCGTCAGCCCCATGCCCTCGGCTCATTTCGGCTCGCTCTCATCGCTCGCACCCATGAAACCATTCGTCAAAACCACACTGGAACGCCAGACACTGCGCCTGCAAGAGTTGGATGCGCAACTCAGCGACGAGCATGTCACCTCCGATTTGGATCGCTACCGCCGGCTCTCCAAGGAGCACGCTGAGCTCAGTGAAGTGATCGGCTTGTATCAGCAGTACTTGCAACGAGAACGCGATCTGCAAGAGGCCCAAAGCTGGGCCAACGACCCGGAAATGGCCGAACTCGCCGACGAGGAACAGACCCAGGCCGCTGATGACATGGTGCGCCTCAACGCGTCAATCCAGCAACTTTTGTTGCCCAAGGATCCGGACGATGAACGCAACGCCTATGTGGAAATCAGGGCAGGCACGGGCGGTGACGAGTCTGCTCTGTTTGCGGGTGATTTGCTTCGGATGTACAGCCGCTACTGCGAAAGCGTTGGCCTTCGGGTGGAAAGCATGAGCGAGTCGCCCAGCGAGCTCGGCGGGTTCAAGGAAGTGGTGATTCGTGTCTCCGGGGCGCAAGCCTATGGTCGCTTGCGATTCGAATCGGGCGGACACCGGGTTCAGCGCGTCCCCGCCACGGAAGCTCAGGGGCGCATCCACACCAGCGCGTGCACGGTCGCGGTGATGCCCGAACCCGATGAAACAGCGGCAGTGGAGATCAACCCAGCGGATTTGCGAATTGATACCTACCGCGCGAGCGGTGCCGGCGGGCAGCACGTGAACAAGACTGACTCTGCTGTGCGCATCACCCACTTGCCGACCGGCATCGTGGCCGAATGCCAGGACGATCGATCACAACACCGCAACCGTGCCAAAGCCATGCAAGTGCTGGTTGCCCGCATCCAAGAGCGCGAGCGAGCCGCCCGAGAATTGAGCGAAGCGGCGACCCGCAAAGGGCTGATTGGCAGCGGTGACCGCAGCGACCGCATTCGGACCTACAACTTTCCGCAGGGGCGCGTCACGGATCACCGCATCAACCTCACCCTCTACAAATTGGCAGCCGTGATGGAGGGTGCACTGCATGAAGTCATTCAACAGTTGCAATTGGCACGCGGTACCGAACTGCTTGCTGAATTGGAGCAGCGCGCGTGAACACATCACCCCACAAGCCCGCCAGCATCCAAGCCGCACTTGCCCAAGCGCAAGCAGCGGGCCTGGATCGGCTGGACGCGCAGTTGCTCATGCTGCATGCACTTGGGCAACCTCATGACCGCGCTTGGTTGTGGGCACATGACCTCGATGCGCTGACAGATGGCAACTGGGAAACCTGGGAAAGGCTTTGCCAACGCAGGCTTCACGGCGAGCCGGTTGCCTACATCGTCGGGAAGAAAGAGTTTTTTGGCCTCACCCTGTCGGTCGACCCAAGGGTACTTGTGCCTCGCCCTGACACCGAAACCCTGGTGGAGTGGGCTCTGGAGCTCTGGCCGACCACAGATCACGCCCAAGTGGTCGACTTGGGCACCGGGAGTGGCGCTATCGCACTGGCACTGTGTCGCCACTGCCCACGCCCCGCTGAGATTCACGGCGTCGATCTCAGCCCTGGTGCGCTGGCTGTTGCTAAAGGCAATGCCGAAAGCCTTGGTTTGGCGGTGACCTGGCATCAGGGTCACTGGTGGGATGCCACCCCAGAGCGCCAATTTGACCTGGCTGTCAGCAACCCCCCCTATATTCGGGCGCAAGATCCCCACCTCGAGGCCTTGCGTGCGGAGCCTATCGGCGCCTTGACCTCTGGCGAGGATGGATTGAACGACATTCGAGACTTGATTGTCGGTGCCAAAAGCCATTTGAAGCCAGGCGCTTGGCTGCTGTTGGAGCATGGCTTCGATCAGTCGGCAGCCGTCGCCGACCTATTCAACCAAGCGGGTTTTGAATCGATCAGCCACAGAGAAGACCTTGCGGGTCATGTGCGCTGCACGGGTGGTCAAAATCGCGGGGCCTAAAGGCGGGATAATCCTGTTATTGACCTATTTTTTGGGAGTACCTCATGGACAGCATTCAACAAGATATTGACCAACTCGTGAAATCGCACGACATCGTGCTTTTCATGAAGGGATCTGCCAGCTTCCCCATGTGCGGCTTCTCTGGCCGCGCGATCCAGATCCTGAAAGCTTGTGGCGTTGACACAAAGACACTGAAAACCATCAACGTTTTGGAAGATGACGGCATTCGCCAAGGCATCAAGGAGTACAGCCAGTGGCCAACCATCCCACAGCTGTACGTCAAAGGCGAGTTTGTCGGCGGCTCTGACATCATGATGGAAATGTATGAGTCTGGTGAGCTGCAACAGGTGATCAACGGCTGATCAACCCGCCTCGATCAGGTTGACGCAAAAAAACCGCCCTCGGGCGGTTTTTTTTAGGGGGTACTGCTCACGCCTGCAGCCGCGACATCACATGGGCAAACACATCGGCCACAGCAACTTTGGTGGCCTCTGCATCACGCCGGTGTTGGTATTCGACTTGGCCGTCCTTGAGCGCCTTGTCGCCAATCGTGACGCGGTGCGGCACGCCGAT
>JALQVJ010000316.1 GCA_023260355.1 Burkholderiaceae bacterium
AGCGTGGGGTTTCGGTCAGTGCCCAATCTTGCCATATCTCGCGCGCCCGAACGCACATTGGGCGGCAAGGACCCGCTCGGCAACCCCAGCCTGCCTACAATACGAACCATGCAGTTGCGTTCGTTGGCACTCGAAGCCTTATGTATCCAAGACCCCACTGAAAAAGTGCGGGCCACACAGGCTTTGTGGATGGCACAAGATGCTTGGGCCGTTGACCGCCAAGCCAGCGTGTCGCCCAAGCCTGGACTCCCCTTGCCAGGGCGCCCAGGGCGCCCACACTTGATTCACCCCTCGCAAGTCCCAACCCGCTCTCCCCACACCTTGGCAGGCCGGGCTGCGCTGTTGCATGCCATCTGTCACATCGAGTTCAACGCCATCAATTTGGCGCTGGACGCGGTTTGGCGATTCAGCGACATGCCTTTGGATTTTTACAAGGACTGGATGCGCGTCGCATTTGAAGAGTCCCAACACTTTGACATGCTCCGCCAGCAATTGCAGCGAATGGGAGGCAACAGCCAGGCGTGGGACTATGGGGACTTTGACGCACACGATGGCCTTTGGGCGATGTGTGAAAAAACCAAAGACGACATTGTGGCGCGCATGGCACTGGTGCCGCGCACGCTCGAGGCACGCGGACTGGATGCCACGCCCATCATCCAAGAGAAGCTCTCCAAGGTGGCGACGCCAGACGCCATGGCAATTTGCGGTTTGCTGGACACCATCTTGCGCGATGAGGTCGGCCACGTGGCGATTGGAAACCATTGGTACAGGTGGCTTTGCGCGCGCGAGCAACTCGACCCCGTCGCCCATTACGGGCATTTGGTGGCCCAGTACGACGCCCCTAAACTCAAGCCCCCCTTCAACGAAGCAGCCAGGCGCAAAGCCGGGTTCAGTGACGTCGAGATCGGCTACCTGCTTGGTGCTTGACGCTCACCCCCGCGGATGGTGCTGGCCGTGCACCTGCCGCAACCGCTCTCTGGCGACGTGCGTGTAGATGGTGGTGGTCGAGATATCAGCATGCCCCAGCAGCATTTGCACCGCACGCAGGTCCGCGCCATGGTTGAGCAAATGCGTGGCAAACGCATGGCGCAGGGTGTGGGGTGAGAGCGGTG
>JALQVJ010000361.1 GCA_023260355.1 Burkholderiaceae bacterium
ACTCACGACGGGGCAAAATGTCCTATCATCCATCGACCTGTCTACCCCTGACAAATGAAGGATCTCCGCCATGGCAGATGACGAAGTTGTTGACGAAGTCGACGAAGAAGAAACCGAAGATGAAGAACTCATCGATGAAGAGTTTGAAACCATTTGCAAGCGCGGACTTGAGGCGTCACCAACCAATGAGCTGTTGATCGAAGAGTCTTTGGTCGGTTGGAAAGAGTATGAGATGGAGGTCGTGCGTGACCGCGCTGACAACTGCATCATCGTATGCTCTATTGAAAACCTCGACCCCATGGGTGTACACACGGGTGACTCCATCACGGTGGCGCCAGCGCAAACGTTGACCGACAAGGAATACCAGATCATGCGAAACGCCTCTTTGGCTGTTTTGCGTGAAATCGGTGTCGATACCGGAGGCTCAAACGTTCAGTTCTCCATCAACCCGAAAGACGGTCGCATGATCGTCATCGAGATGAATCCGCGTGTGTCTCGATCATCTGCGTTGGCTTCTAAGGCCACGGGATTTCCGATTGCCAAAGTGGCGGCCAAATTGGCGGTGGGCTTCACACTGGATGAGTTGCGCAACGACATCACCGGTGGCGCGACGCCCAGCAGCTTCGAGCCTAGCATTGACTATGTGGTCACTAAGATTCCACGCTTCGCATTCGAAAAGTTCCCAACTGCGGACAGCCGCCTCACAACGCAGATGAAGTCAGTCGGCGAAGTGATGGCCATGGGCCGGACCTTCCAAGAGAGTTTCCAAAAGGCCCTGCGCGGACTGGAAGTTGGCGTTGACGGGATGAATGAAAAGACCGTTGACCGCGAGCTCTTGAAACGTGAATTGGGTGAGCCGGGCCCTGAGCGCATTTGGTATGTGGGCGATGCATTCGCCCAAGGCTGGACAGTGCAAGAGGTATTTGACATTACGCGCATTGATCCTTGGTTCTTGGTGCAGATCGAAGAAATCGTCAAGATTGAGCTTCAGCTTGAACGCACAAGCTTGGATGCCCTGGATGCTGAGACTTTGCGCGGGTTGAAGCAAAAAGGCTTCTCAGATCGCCGGTTGGCGAAATTGCTCAAGTCCACCGAAGGCAATGTCCGCTCCAAACGCCACCAGCTGGGTATTCGCCCGGTGTACAAGCGTGTGGACACCTGTGCTGCTGAGTTCGAGTCTCACACTGCGTACATGTACTCGTCCTATGACGAGGAGTGCGAAGCAGCGCCTACGCAAAACAAAAAAATCATGGTGTTGGGCGGCGGGCCCAACCGCATTGGACAGGGTATTGAATTTGACTATTGTTGCGTCCATGCGGCGATGGCCATGCGCGAGGATGGCTATGAAACCATCATGGTCAACTGCAACCCTGAAACAGTTTCGACGGACTACGACACCAGCGACCGCCTGTACTTCGAGCCTTTGACTTTGGAAGATGTGCTCGAGATCGTTGACAAGGAAAAGCCTGCGGGCGTGATCGTGCAATACGGCGGGCAAACCCCGCTCAAACTTGCGCTCGGCTTGGAGGCTGCGGGTGTACCGATTATTGGTACCAGTCCTGACATGATCGACGCGGCGGAAGACCGCGAGCGCTTTCAAAAGCTGTTGCACGATTTGGGTTTGAAGCAGCCGCCCAATGCGACAGCACGCAACGAGACTGAGGCCATGGAAAAGGCGGATGCGCTCGGGTACCCATTGGTTGTCCGTCCCAGTTATGTGTTGGGTGGCCGAGCCATGGAGATCGTGCATGAGCCCCAAGATCTCGAGCGTTATATGCGTGAAGCGGTCAAAGTCAGCAACGACTCTCCCGTGTTGCTGGATCGTTTTTTGAATGATGCGATCGAGTGTGATGTCGATGCGCTGTCGGATGGACAAGAGGTATTCATCGGTGGCGTGATGGAGCACATCGAGCAAGCTGGCGTGCACAGCGGCGACTCAGCATGCTCGCTGCCGCCGTACTACTTGCAAGCGAAAACAGTGGACGAGCTGAAGCGCCAAACCAGAGAGATGGCCAAGGCGTTGAACGTAGTCGGATTGATGAACGTCCAGTTTGCGATTCAAGAGGTCGACGGTCAAGACGTGATCTATGTCTTGGAGGTGAATCCCCGCGCTTCCCGGACTGTGCCTTTTGTGTCGAAAGCAACCGGCATTCAATTGGCGAAAGTTGCTGCGCGCTGTATGGCCGGCCAGACCCTGGCATCTCAGGGTGTCAAAGACGAAGTCACGCCGCCGTATTACAGCGTGAAAGAGGCTGTTTTCCCGTTTGTGAAATTCCCTGGCGTGGATACGATTCTGGGTCCTGAAATGAAGTCAACGGGTGAGGTCATGGGCGTCGGGAAGACCTTCGGTGAGGCCTTCGTCAAGGCACAGATGGGTGCCGGCACGCGTTTGCCACGCCCCGGTGATCAACTGAATCAGGTCTTCATGACGGTCAAAGACGGCGACAAGTTGCGTGCAGTTCAAGTGGCCAAGGACTTGGTGGAGTTGGGCTTCAGCCTCATTGCCACCAAGGGCACGGCGGCTGCGATACAGGCAGCAGGTGTGCCGTGTGACATCGTGAACAAGGTTGCAGAAGGGCGCCCACATGTGGTCGACCTGATCAAGAACAACCAGGTCTGCATGGTGATCAATACGGTTGAAGAGCGGCGCAATGCGATCGCCGACAGCCGGCAAATCCGCACCTCTGCCTTGTTGGCACGCATCACCACCTTCACCACGATTTCGGGCGCCGAAGCCGCCGTTGAAGGCATTCGACAGGTGGATGATCTGGATGTGTACTCTGTCCAAGAGATGCACGCCCAGCTCCCATCCTGACGTTTGCGACTGATCGCAGAGTGGTTTAAACTCGCGTCATCGTTGAGCGCACACCGCCGCTGGGTCACACCACCGGCGGTTTGTCATTTAAGAATCTGGAGATCCTGATGGCCACTTTTCCCGTGACCAAACGCGGTGCAGACAAGCTCAAAGCCGAACTGCAACAACTCAAAACGGTTGATCGCCCTGCGGTCATCAATGCGATTGCCGAGGCCCGCGCGCAGGGCGACTTGAGTGAGAACGCGGAATACGATGCAGCGAAAGATCGCCAAGGTTTCATTGAAGGCCGCATCGCCGAAATCGAAAGCAAGCTTGCGACGGCACAAGTCATTGATCCCGCTGTGATCGAGGCTGGTGGCAAGGTGGTCTTTGGTGCCACGGTTGACCTCGAGGACGAAGACAGTGGCGAGGCAGTGACCTACCAGATCGTCGGGGAGGATGAGGCGGACTTGAAACAAGGGCTGATCAATATCGGCTCGCCGATTGCCCGCGCATTGATCAGCAAGGAAGAGGGCGACGTCGCCGAAGTCCAAACCCCCGGCGGCGTGCGCCGATTGGAAATCATCCGTGTGAGATACGAGTGATCTTCCGACTCACACGCATTTTGGCGGGGCTTTGGTGGGGAGGCATGACAGCCCTCTCTTTTGTCGCGGTACCCGTGATATTCGGGTCTGCCCAGGATCACACCGAGGCGGGGCGCATTGCGGCGCAGATTTTTTCGGCCCAAAGCGTGTGGGCCATGGGTCTAGCGTTTTTGATTTGGCTCTTGGCGCAAATGGATGCACTCTCCAAGGGGAGGCGTGTGGGCAAGGCGCTTTGGCTTGTGATTATTTTGACCCTCATCAGCCATTGGGGTATTGCTCCGCTGATCGTGAGTGCGCGGAGCACAGGGGGAAATTTGGCGCTTTGGCATGGTGTCGGCAGCGCCTTGATTTTCGCGACCTGGCTCTCAGCGGGCTGGGTGAACTGGCGACTCTCGTCTCGCCAAAGCGTTTTTTCTTGAGACCTTCATACCCAACACGCGCATAGACAGGCCAGGGTCTGTGCCCATCAGGCCGCGTCGATTCAGGGCAAATTGAGGGTTCGCTTGGCAGAGATCAAGGTGTTCGCAAGCAGCATGGTGATGGTCATTGGCCCAACCCCACCCGGCACCGGCGTGATCGCACCGGCAACCTCTTTGACCGACAAGTAGTCCACGTCGCCGCACAACTTGCCTTCGTCGTCGCGATTCATACCGACGTCGATGACAATGGCGCCCGGCTTGACCATGTCAGCAGTCAATACATTGCGTTTGCCAACGGCTGCGACCACGATATCGGCCTGCCGTGTGATGTCCGCTAAATTGGCTGTCCCACTGTGGCAAATCGTGACAGTGGCGTTGCGTTGCAACAGCATCATCGCCATGGGTTTGCCAACGATATTGCTGCGCCCAATCACGACCGCGTGCTTGCCACGCAAGTCCAGGCGATCGCCATCTGGCGATAGGCTCTCCAACATCTTCATGCACCCAAATGGCGTGCATGGCCAAAATCCAGGCAGGCCGACCATCAGCGCGCCTGCGCTCTCGACGTGGAACCCATCAACGTCTTTGTGGGCGCTGATTGCCTCAAGCACTTTTTGACTGTCGATGTGGCGCGGCAGCGGGAGCTGAACCAAGATGCCATGAATGCTTGGGTCATCGTTGAGTTGGTTCACTCGCTCAAGCAAAGCGGACTCGCTCATTGACGCATCGTGTCGCTCAAGGACCGAGTACATCCCTGCCTCTTCGCATGCCTTGACCTTATTGCGCACATAAACCTGACTGGCAGGATCCTCTCCGACCAAGATCACAGCCAACCCGGGTGTTACGCCCTGGGCTTTGAGCGCACTGACATCGGCCTGTATGCTGGAGCGGATTGAACGAGAGAGAGCAAGACCGTCAATGATTGTTGCAGACATGTGCGCAGTATCAAGTTAGGAGCCCTGAAGGGGCTCAGTGTCGGATTGAGCAGGAGGGGTTGGTCAGTGCTTGGTGCCTGATGCCGCTGGAGCGAGCGCGATTTTCAGCAAATCTGCCACTGTATTTGCACTCAATTTTTCCATGATGTTGGCGCGGTGGGCTTCAACCGTTTTGATGCTGATATTGAGGTCGTCGGCAATTTGCTTGTTCAAGCGCCCAGCCACAATTCGGTCCAAGACTTGGGATTCACGCGTGGTCAGCTTTGACAACAAAGCATCCCGTGTCGCTGCTTGGCTCGAGGCTTCGAATAGGTCCTGTGCCGCGCTCAGCATGCGCTCGACCATGCTCAGCAGATCTGTCTCTTTGAATGGCTTTTGAATGAAATCCAAAGCCCCCTTCTTCATCGCGTCAACAGCCATGGGAACATCCCCGTGGCCAGTGATGAAGATGATGGGCAGCGGCGATTGGCGCTCGATCAGTCGATCCTGCAACTCAAGGCCAGACATCCCATCCATGCGCACATCTGCGATGAGGCAGGCGACCTCACGGGGGTCATATCTGCCAAGGAAACTCTCTGCCGAATCGAAACACCGCACGCGGTAGTCCTGCCCTTCGAGCAACCACTGCAAAGAATCCCTGACGGCTTCGTCATCGTCAACGATATAGATCATGCCCTTTTTGGCGCTGGTATTCATTTGTCAATCTCACTCATGGTCTACAGGGGATATGGTTTGGGGCGCGATGTCAGTGGGCTCCGACGCCAGACTGACAGGAATCCAAAAGCTGAAACAACACCCGGTGATCGTGCTTCCATTGTAGATGTTCTCTACGTTCATGCGCCCGTGATGGGACTCCACAATACTGCGGCATAACTTCAGGCCAATGCCCATGCCCTCGGACTTCGTGCTGTAAAACGCGTCATAAATGCGCTCCTTGATCTCATCAGGGATGCCTGTCCCTGTGTCGCGAACTTGGAACTCAACAACTTTTTGCCCGTCGACCTCGGTCGGCCGAACATTGAGCTCCACCTCGCGTTGGTTGTGCGGGCGTTTGGCATGGCTCACGGACTCCGCCCCATTTTTGATCAAGTTAATCAGGACCTGCTCGATCAAAATGGGGTCAGCCATGACATTGGGCATGCGGGCGGCCATGTAGTAATTCAGGCGCACATCTTGGCGGCGCAATTCGATCTGCGCCAACTCGAGCGCGTCCGATACGATGTCGCTGACCTTTGTCGAAGACACGGAGGGTTCGCTGCGCTTCACAAAGGTGCGGATGCGAGAAATGATTTGCCCAGCACGTTGCGCCTGTTTGGTGGTTTTTTCCAAGGCACTCAGCAGCGCCTCGGGTTCAAGCTGTTGGCGCTGCAATCGCGAGATCATCCCGCTGCAATAGTTGGCAATCGCAGCAAGCGGCTGGTTGAGTTCGTGTGCAACGCTAGAGGCCATCTCGCCCATCGTGATGAGGCGACTTGCTGCCTGTGCCTTTTCGGACTGCTTTTGCGCCTGCTCTTGGGCCTCATGTCGTGCCGTCACATCAGTGGCGATGACAACTTGCGCAAGACTGCCATCGACCCAGGTGATGTAGCGAGAACGCACTTCCAACCAAATGCCGAGCTTGTCGTCAAAAACGTTCGTGTCCTCCGTCGAAGCCTCGAGGAGCGTGTCCGTAGGAATCCCAGACATTTCATCGACGGAGTCATGCTGCTCGTCCCGCAGCAGGCCCATTTGTGCATGCATGACCATGCGGTGGTGACCTGAGACATCTTCGCCATACCAATGGCGGTATTTCGCGTTGCCGAACAACAGTGAGTTCCCGCCGAGATTGGCCACCGAAACGGCAGCGTCCAAGCCCTCCAGCACAATCGTGAAGCGCTCGTGCGCAGCGGCCAACTCTTCGCGGGTCTTTTTGGGTTCTGTGATGTCGGTGATGGACGCCATCCACCCGGTTTGCTCCCCGTTGTGGGAGACCAGTGGGGACATGTACATGCGGGCAAAGAATGTGTCTCCGCTTCTTCGCCGCAAGCGCACCTCAAACCCCGAGTGGTTCACGATGCCCTTGAGCTCGCTGGCCAAACGCTCCAAGAGCATGGCGTGATCCTCTTCCGCCCAAAACGAAAACGGTGGGTGCTGTCCGACCAACTCGGCCTCAGACCAACCTGTCATTCGGCAAAACGCAGGATTCACATAGGTGATTCGGCCTTGCATGTCCATCGCACGCATGCCGGTGAGCATCGAGTCCTCCATCGCGCGCCGGAAAAACGTCTCGTCCATCAGCGCCCTTTGGGTACTCAACCGCCTTCGGGCATGCCGCCAGTTGTTGATCAGCATCCACAGCGTCAGAAGACTCAAGCCACCCACAGCCCACTGCAAAAACGTCCCCAAAAAATCCGAGGAGGTGCGATAGCCGCGCAGTTGGATGAACAGATCGTCGCTGATCGGCGCGAGGCCGATGCGCGCGGTGGGCGGCGGTGATACCCACGGCAAGTACTCCTGGAGGCGAGATGGGGACGCAGGCCAATGCCCAGCCACGGCATTGCCACTTCCGTCCGCCATCAACACGGCGTAGCGGTTGCTGAGTTCAGCGGGTAGCGCGAACTGCAACAGTGACTCGAGATTGAATTCGGCGACCAAAACTTTGACCAGCCTGAGGCCATCAAAGATCGGGATGTACGCCAGCACGGTGTGGGCACCAAAATCCGTCCCGATGATGGGGCGTGGCGCGACTGCTGGGCCAAACACGGCTCTGCGCTCGCGCCAAATCATGCCCATGCCATCTGGGGTGATACCTTGAAGCAGCGATTCAGGCTGGCGCAACTGTGAGGCAGACGCTTGCGCGCTGATGTACAGCGCAGTCAAACCATTCTCCGAGTCGAACATGGCCACCCCCAAAAGCTCTGGGAACTGGCTGGTCAACACGGCCGACTGGAATTGGAATTCCTGCAAATCTTTGGTGCGATTGACCTCGTCGCCGATGCGTGTGAGCTGACCAATGCGATCCATCACGCGAAGCTTGAGACTTTGCAGCGCAAAGTTGCTGTCCCGATTGACGGCCTCTTGTTCCCGGTCAACCTCTTCGATCCGAAGGTAAGCCACGGTACTCACCAACGCCGTTGAGAACAACAGCACAGAAATGAGGGGCCCAATCATCAAAAGCCGCTCCTGCCGCAGCGGGTCTTGTCGTTGCCACCACAAGCGCCATTGGCGTGCCTTGTGTCGCAACCAGTTCGATTGGGTGATGGGGAATCGGCTCACAGGCGCAAGTCTAAACGCTGGATTTGCGAAACATAATCAATCGTTGATATAAATTTCATAATAAGAAATCACATAGCGCATCTTGAAAAATATAGAAAGCTATGCAAAAATTCGGTCCAGCGCAAAGATTGGTCACACGCTGTAACTAAAGGAGACACCATGTCCAGCGAAAACAACCGCCCCACGGCCCAAGACGTCGACCCTACCGAAACCCGGGAATGGCTGGACGCATTGGCAGCAGTGATTGAAAACGCCGGTCCCGAGCGTGCCCACCAATTGTTGGAAGATCTTTTGGAAGAGGCTCGCGAACACAGTGTCGATATGCCTTTCTCGGCCACGACCGGGTACGTCAATACCATTGAACCCGGCGAAGAAGAACGCTGTCCAGGCAACATCGAAATCGAGGAGCGTCTGCGTGCCTACATGCGTTGGAACGCTATGGCAATGGTCGTCAAGGCGAACCGCCACAACCCTGAGGACGGCGGCGACCTTGGTGGACACATTGG
>JALQVJ010000338.1 GCA_023260355.1 Burkholderiaceae bacterium
AGTTGCTCTCCGTCTGCGCGGCAAACACAAGGCCATTTACACGCCTCACGTTGACACCGGTGACTTCATCGTTGTCATCAACGCATCCAAAATCAAAGTCACGGGCAACAAAGCTCTGGACAAGATTTACTACCGTCACTCGGGTTTCCCTGGTGGCATCTATGGCACGAGTTTCCGTGACATGCAAGCCAAGCATCCCGGCCGCGCGCTGGAAAAGGCCGTCAAGGGCATGCTGCCCAAGGGTCCCCTGGGCTACGCGATGATCAAGAAGCTCAAGGTCTACGGTGGCGCTGAGCATCCCCATACCGCCCAGCAACCCAAAGTCTTGGACATCTAAGGAGCACCGCGATGATTGGTGAATGGAACAATGGCACGGGCCGCCGCAAATCCAGCGTGGCACGTGTTTTTCTGAAAAAAGGCAGTGGCAAGATCACGGTCAATGGCAAAGACATCGCTGAATTCTTCGGCCGTCAAACCTCGATCATGATTGCCAAGCAGCCATTGGTGTTGACAGACAACGTCGAATCGTTTGACATTCAAGTGAATGTCCACGGTGGTGGCGAATCTGGTCAAGCAGGTGCGGTGCGTCACGGTATCACCCGCGCGCTGATCGACTACGATGCAAACCTGAAGCCCGCTTTGTCAGCCGCTGGTTATGTGACCCGCGACGCTCGCGAAGTGGAGCGCAAGAAGGTGGGCTTGCGTGGTGCACGTCGCCGCAAGCAGTTCAGCAAGCGTTAATCGCCCCGCTGGAATGCCAAAACCGCCCGCGTGCTGCACCGGGCGGTTTTTTATTTTGCGGGACGCGACGGAGGCACTCGAATGAAGCAAAGCGGAGACAGGATATGAGGCGCTGGCTGCGTCGCCGTCGCATGTGGTTTATCGGCTCTGGCGATGGTTGGCCGGTGGCTTGGCGTTGGGCAGGCTTTGCACTGGTCTTTGCCTTGGTGGGTGCCTTGGGCACGATCATTGCCGTTCAAAATCAAAAATTGGACGCATTGCAAAGCAGCACAGTGTCTGAGTTCGAGGTGCTGAAAGACCAGTTTGCGCAGGCGCAACAAAAGCTCGCCCACCTGCAGGGTGAGAATTCAGTGCTCAGAGAAACACTTGCGAGTCAAAAGGACGTCGTAGAGCAAGCCAGGCTGGTCAACAACACAGCGGAGAGCCAACAGTTGGCAGACCAAGCGATGCTGTCAGAACTCAAGAGGCAACTCCTGGTCCTCGAGTCGGAAAACGCACAACTCAAAACGGACCTTGGCTTTTTCGAAGCCGTGATCCCCAAGGGCAAGGGGTCCACACGCCAGCGTGTGAAAACCATCACAGCAGCGCGCATTGATCCCACGCACTTGCAATGGCGCGCGCTGATCGTTCAAGCCAATAAAAATCCAGATGAATTCAAGGGCGAGTTGGTTTTCGTGGTTCAAGGTCAACTGGACGGCCAACCTTGGCAGTTGAACACGCGAGATGCACCCACCCCTGTTTCGCTTGTGCAATATGTTCGCATCGATGGTGTGATCGTGGTGCCTGAGGCGCTGCAAGTGGAGTCTTTGACCGCGCAATTGCGGCAAAGTGGCAAGTTGATTTCCTCGGCAACTGTTAAAGTCAAGTCCAAATAACACAATGCCAGGGGCAACGGAGACGCCATGTTCAACAAAGACAAAATTCCCGCTCTCAAAAGTTTGGTCGCAGCGGGAACCCACATTGAAGGCAATATTTCATTTGAAGATGGCTTGCGCGTTGACGGCACAATCACAGGCCAAGTGATCGCCACGTCCGGTCAGCCTAGCGTCCTCGTCGTTGGTCCGGGCGCCAAAATCAAGGGCGAGGTCATTGCGGAGCATGTGATCATCAACGGCACAATTGAGGGGCCCGTCACGGCCAAACAACTGGCGGAGCTCCAACCGAATGCCCAGGTATTGGGTGACGTCAATTACAAAAAAATCGAACTGCACTTAGGGGCGATGGTGACGGGGCACCTGTGTCCAATTGCTGACGGCGAGGTGCAAAACCCCAATGGCGGTGGAGGCTTGTCGCCCGCAGCCCCAACAGAAGAGCCTTTGCTGTAGCATTTCGGGTGTTGGCGGGACACGCCTTTTAGACGAAAGAAAA
>JALQVJ010000380.1 GCA_023260355.1 Burkholderiaceae bacterium
ATGCTGAAGCTATCAGCATTTTCGATGATGGTGGTATTACCGAAGGCGCCGAAGACGGTGAGGTCATTACCGTTGTAATCGTTGGTGGTGTATTCGCTCCGACCCTCACTCCAGCGAACTGGACACTGACCTTTTCAATCATCGCCACCCCCTTGCGCGCATCCGCCAGCGCCAAGTCTTGCGGTGTGGTCACGATCACAGCCCCGGTCACGGGCATTTTCTGCGCCAGCGAGAGCTGGATATCCCCGGTGCCAGGTGGCAGGTCAACGATCAGGTAGTCCAAATCGTCCCAAGCCGTCTGGCGGAACAACTGCTCCAGCGCCTGCACCGCCATCGGGCCGCGCCAAACCAATGCGCTCTCAGCGGGCACCATGAAACCCACCGACATCAACTGAAGTCCGTGGGCATCCAGCGGCTTCATGAATTGGCCATTGACAACCTCGGGCTTGCGATTCACCCCCATGACCGTCGGCACGCTCGGGCCGTAAATATCTGCATCCAACAAACCCACCCGCGCGCCTTGCGCGGCGAGCGCCAAAGCCAAGTTGGCCGACACGGTTGACTTGCCCACACCGCCCTTGCCAGAACCCACGGCGATCACGTTTTTGACGCCGGGGATGGTTTGCACACCGCCTTGCACTTGGTGGGCGACGACGCGGTGCTTCAATTGGACGCGAAGCCCCTGCACGACAGCGGACGCCAGTCCACTCTCTTGCAAGTGGGTGCTCACCTTGCTCTGCCAGGCCTCAGTTTGGCCTGCGCAGGGATAGCCCAGCGTGATCGAGATGTCGCAGCCAGCGTCTGCCAATTGGACGTCAACGGATACTTTGTCCTGTGCCAAACTGCGCCCCGTGAAGGGATCGATCAGTTGCGCAATGGAGGTTTGGATGTCAGCGGTGTTCATGGGGTGAATTGTCTCCCAAGCGCATCGCCCCTCGGGGCCGGGGGCTATTGATCGCAACGCACTCGCCTTGAATCAGGGCCGAACCCTGCTGGGTAGCGGTCAGTGGCAGCGCGCCGGTCGTACCCTAAAATCGAGGGTTTCGCACACCCAACACCCCATCCCATGAGCCAGCGCCGCATTTTTGTCACCACTGCACTCCCCTACGCCAATGGCAACTTTCACATTGGCCACATCATGGAATACATCCAGGCGGATGTGTGGGTGCGCTTCCAACGCATGATGGGGCACGAAGTGCACTTCGTCTGTGCCGACGACGCCCACGGCGCGCCAATCATGATCGCGGCGGAAAAGGCTGGCAAAACACCCCAGCAGTTTGTCGCGGACATCGCTTCCGGTCGCAAACCCTACCTCGATGGCTTTCACATCCAGTTCGACAACTGGCACTCCACCGACGGTGCTGAGAACCACGAGTTGGCACAAGACATCTACCGCAAATTGCGCGACAACGGCCTGATCGCAGTGCGCACGATCGAGCAGTTCTTCGACCCCGAAAAGAACATGTTCTTGCCCGACCGCTTCATCAAAGGCGAGTGCCCCAAGTGCGGCGCGGCGGATCAATACGGCGACTCTTGCGAGTCGTGTGGTGCTGTTTACGCGCCAACCGACCTCAAGAAACCATACTCGGCTCTTTCTGGCGCAACCCCGGTTCTGAAGCAATCAGACCATTACTTTTTCAAGCTCTCGGATGAGCGCTGCAAGTCTTTCCTACAGGAGTGGACGCACGCGCCTGGGCGCCTCCAGCCCGAAGTGCTGAACAAAATCAAAGAATGGTTTGACACCGACGAAAACGGTGAAGGCGGGCTCTCGGACTGGGATATCAGCCGTGACGCACCGTACTTTGGGATCGAGATTCCCGATGCACCGGGTAAGTATTTTTATGTTTGGCTGGATGCCCCCATCGGCTACTTGGCGTCATTGAAGAACTACTTTGACAAGACAGGTCGCGACTTTGACGCGTTCTTTGCCGACCCTAAGACCGAGCAAGTCCACTTCATCGGCAAAGACATCACCTACTTTCACACCCTGTTCTGGCCTGCGACCCTGCATTTTTCAGGCCGCAAGACCCCGGACCACATTTTTGTGCACGGCTTTTTAACCGTCTCTGGCGAAAAAATGAGCAAGAGCCGTGGCACAGGCCTTGACCCGCTCAAGTACCTGTCGATTGGCATGGACCCCGAGTGGCTGCGCTACTCCATTGCGGCCAAGCTCAACGGGCGCAACGAAGACGTGGACTTCAACCCCGAGGACTTCCTTGCGCGCGTCAACAGTGACTTGGTAGGCAAGTTCGTGAACATCGCCAGCCGCAGTGCGGGCTTCATTGCCAAACGCTTTGATGGCCAACTGGGCCACATGAGTGCGGATGGCGTGGCGCTCGTGAGCCAATTGCAAGCGGCCATCCCAGCGATCACCGCCATGTACGAGCAACGCGACACGGCACGCGTTCTGCGCGAGATCATGCTGTTGGCTGACCAAGTCAACGCTTACATCGCGGAACACCAGCCTTGGGTCCTCGCCAAAGACCCAGCGCAAACCGAGCGCTTGCATGCGGTCTGCACCACCTGCATCGAAGCCTTCCGCTTGCTCAGCACCTTGCTCAAACCCGTGCTGCCCGCATTGGCCGCGAACGTGGAAGCCTTTTTGAACGTCAGCCCCATGACCTTCAGTCACGCAGCCCAAGCACTGGGGGCAGGCCACGCCATTGGCGAGTACAAACACCTGATGCAACGGGTGGACATCAAGATGCTCGACGCCTTGTTTGAGCCGCCTGCTGTGGTGGAAGAAAAAGTCATCCCAGGCGGCGAAGAGATCGCCCCCACCATCAGCATCGACGACTTTGCCAAGATCGATT
>JALQVJ010000345.1 GCA_023260355.1 Burkholderiaceae bacterium
AGCGTGCCCTATCGCATGGGGTGTGGCGGGCGTTGACGCCAGACGCCCAAGCCGTGATGGCCCAGTGGCACGAACTAGGCTGGCTTCATCAGGCAGCTTGAGCCGCTGACTCGATATCAATCCAGGCTGTGCCGTTGTCTGGTTCGGCCACGATCAGGGCCGTGCGGTGATCGGGTGGCAAGGCGCTTGAGAGAGCGGCGATCGCGAGCTCAGGGGTGTTGTTGGCTTCACTCAAGTGAGCGGCAATCAATTGGCGCAGATTGCGGTGCCAAACCCGCTGCAAAGCCTGACTGGCTTGGGCATTGGTGAGGTGACCCCAATCGCCCCCAACCCTTTTTTTCAAGGATGGTGGGTAGCGCCCCATTCGCAACATCTCGGTGTCATGGTTGCACTCCAGGACCAGCGCATCAACGCCTGAGATGCAGGCCAACACGTGCGGTGTGATATGTCCCAGGTCTGTCAATATCGCCAAACGGGCTTGTGCCTCTTCAATGCGCAACTGGAGGGGTTCACGGGCATCATGAGGCACCGTGAAGGGCTGCAACTCAAGGCCGTGAAATCGATGCCGCTCACCATCTCGCACAAACTGCATTCCGCCACCAAACTGAGGGTCGCGCAATGCATGCCAGGTTCCACGGCTGAGCCACACCGGGCAATCGTATTTGCGCGACCACGATTCCGCGCACCCCGCGTGATCCCCGTGCTCATGTGTGATGAATATGCCGTGGATGTCTTCTGGGCGCTTGCCAGCAGCTTCGACGCGCCGCTCGAGCTCACGAATACCCATGCCGCAATCCACCATCAGGCATCTGTCGGGTGAGCTGTCCGCGTGGACCAACGTCGCGTTGCCGCCGCTGCCACTGCCTAAATTCTTCAGTCGCATGGCGAGACCGTTTCGGGCCTGGTGGCGCCTCGGCGCGCGATCGTCCATCGCGCGCCACAGGAACGCCGTGCGAACGCACCCAGGATCACTGCAAGTCTTGCGTCAAGAGTTGCAGGGCTTCTTGTGCAGACGCTTTGTCCTGGCTTTCAATGCGCATCACCGCGCTTTTCTCGCCTTCAGCCGCGATCGATACCTTCATATCAATGGGCTGGTTTGACGCCGACTTTTTGGAGCTGAAAAGCTTGGCGAAAAAGCCCGGCTGGTCAACGTTTGGATTTTCAGCGCGAACATAGCGAACTTGGAAGCTTGCCTTGGCCTTGTCGCGACTCACCACCGTGAACCCAGTTCGATCGAGGGCCAGTCCAACACGGCGCCATGCGCGGTCAGCCGAGTCGTTGATGCGCAGGCCACCCTCAATTGCCGTGGCATAGCTGGTGCGACGCTCGGAGCCGGCGACGGCTGCTTTAGCCTGGTCTTCTGGTGCACCAAGTTTCAGCATCAAACGGCGCAAAAACTCACTCTCAAGTGCCGCGTCGCTCGGGCGTGGCTGCCACGTTGTGGACTTGTTTTCGTTGGATGTGTACACCTCAATCATGCCGCGATGGCTGATGTGAATTTCAGTCGCGCCTTGGCTGTTGCGCTCGACCCGGGTGCGGAATTTGTCCAGCTCACCCGTGGAATAAAGGCTCTCGACCAGTCGGCCCAAGGTGCTTCGGATGAAGTCCATGGGCAGCTTGGCGCGATTCTCTGCCCAATCCGTTTCCATCACGCCGAGCGTTGGCTCGTTGATGCTCACAGCGAAACCGCTGTCGACCCAAAACGTTTGCAGATCGTCCCAAACTGCTTCAGGCGAACGGGAGGTCACCAGCCAACGCATGGCGCCGTCGCCTTCAATGCGCACATCCTTGACCGCGTTGATCGCTGCTTGCGTTGCCGCTGGCGCATTGCTCGAAGGGGCGTTTGCGCCGTACTCAGAGGCTGTTGCAACGCCGGTCTTTGGCACTTGGTAGCGGCTCCCTGAGCTCAAACGGGTCAGATCCGGCGGGACATCGAGCGAGTCAATCGGGCGCGCCGATTTGTAGTCGATTTTTTCACCTTGAATCACCGAGCAGGCAGAAAGGCCAATGCACACGGCACTCGCAAGAACCAGACGTGAGAAAGAGGGTTGCATGGCGTACGTTTCGAAAAGGGTTAGATCAGGCCACAAACGCGCATGCTCGCTTCGAGCTTGGCGTGGTGGGCTTGGGAAAATGGCGTCAGTGGCAGGCGCAAGTGCCCTTGGCACAAGCCCATGCGGGCGGCTGCCCACTTCACAGGAATGGGGTTGGCTTCGATGAACAGGTCCCGGTGCAAAGGCAACAGGCGTTGTTGAATTTCGGCGGCTGTCTGCGCGTTGCCAGACAACGCTGCGGCGCACAAGTCGGCCATGCCTTTGGGGGCAATGTTGGCCGTCACACTGATATTCCCGTGACCGCCCAACAACATCAACGCCACTGCTGTGGGGTCATCGCCAGAGTAGATCGCAAAGCCCTTGGGCGCTTCTTTGATCAACCACTGCGCGCGCACGATATCGCCGGTGGCTTCTTTGATGCCGACAATGCCTGCCACCTGAGCCAATCGCAGCACGGTGTCGTGGTGCATATCAGCGACAGAGCGTCCGGGGACGTTGTAGAGGACGATGGGGAGGTCTTCAGCCTCCGCAATGGCCTTGAAGTGCTGGTACTGCCCCTCTTGAGTCGGCTTGTTGTAGTAGGGCACCACCTGCAGTTGGCAGTCTGCGCCAACCGACTTGGCTGCCTTGGCCAAAGCAATGGCTTCGGCAGTTGAATTGGCGCCGCAGCCGGCCATCACTGGGACACGTCCTGCGGCCTGTTCGACACATACCCGAATGATTTCAATGTGTTCTTGCACGTCAACCGTGGGCGATTCGCCAGTCGTGCCGACCGCACCGATACAGGCGGTTCCTTCAGCGATGTGCCAATCGACCAGTTTTCGCAAGCTGTCGTAATCGACCCGTCCGTCTTCGAGCATGGGTGTAATCAGAGCGACGATGCTGCCAGTGATCATTTGAAATCCGTGGATATTGAGTTAAACAAAGGTCAGTTGCACATTCTACCCATGCGCGATGCCGGGAGAGCTTGGATCAAGCGGGTAGTGCGTGACGCGCCGGCGCGGCGCCTTTGGAAGCTGAAGGCTTGATCGCGGCAATGCGCTGCACAAAGCGGGGTGCTTGGGCATCGAAACCGTCTTCAAACGCCACCACACGCCAGCCGGCACATCGCGTGAGCAGCTCGCCGTGGTTCAGCAAAAAGGCTTCGCGGCTGGGACGCCCAATAGAGGCGTGATCGATTGAAAACGTTTCATAAATCAACACGCCGCCATCGCGCAGCAGATCCATCAGGTCTGGCCAACGCGGACGCCAGAGGTAGTTGGTCACCACCACCGCGTCAAAAGTGCGGCCAGCCAAAGGCCAAACGTCACCCTCAAGATCCATGGCTTCGGTTTGCACACGGCGTTGAGCGCGAGAACCGATTTCAGCGAGTGCGGCGGCGTCGCGATCGACTGCAGTGACTTGAAACCCTTGCTCTGCCAGCCACAATGCGTGGCGACCGCTGCCACACGCCAAATCGAGTACCTCGCTTTGGGGGCGGATCAGGGATGACCAGCGTTGAACCCAATGCGAGGGCGCTTGGGCCAAATGCATCAAAAGCAACTCCACAACTGATCGGCGACACCCACCAAAAAGTGCGGGTCGCGGTACTGCATGAACACCACGATTAGCACGCACAGACCCACCAGCCAAGTGAGCCACTTTTTGTAAGGCCTGCTGGGCTTGGTTTGGGCAGTGTTGGTGTCCGGCATGCAGTGCCCTTATGCGGCCACTTGAGGCCCGCGTTGAATCGCAGCTTCGCGCACTGGCATGTTGGCCAGCGCCGCAAACACACCCAGCGCAATCGAGATGTACCAAACCACGTCATAGGTGCCTGTGGCGTCGTACAAA
Source organism: Burkholderiaceae bacterium (assembly GCA_023260355.1). Lineage (GTDB taxonomy): Bacteria > Pseudomonadota > Gammaproteobacteria > Burkholderiales > Burkholderiaceae_C > RS62. The sequence continues at coordinate 3,885 of JALQVJ010000345.1, forward strand.
ACGCCACCCAGCCAAACACCCATGAAGCTGCCCAATTGGTGGCTGAAGAAAACGAAACCACCGAGCATCGACATGTGCCGCACGCCGAAAATCTGAGCAATGGTGGCGTTGGTGGGGGGGACGGTCGACAGCCACAGCACCCCCATTACCGCCGAGAACAAGTAAACCGAAGTTGGCGTCAATGGCGCCATCAAAAACAAGCTGATGGCCACGGATCGGCCGAGGTAGATGAACGACAAAATGTAGCGCTTGGGCATGCGCTGACCGAGCGACCCGGCGGCGTAGGTGCCGACCACGTTGAACAAACCGATCAGCGCCAATGCGGTGCTGGCGACTTCAGGCCCAAGCCCGTTGTCTTTGAGGTAGCTTGGCATGTGAACGCCGATGAACACGACCTGAAAGCCACAGACAAAGTAGCCCGCCATCAGCCATTGGAAGCTGCGGTATTGGAAGGCCTCGCGCAGTGCTTGTGCAATGGTTTGATCAGACTGAGCGGCGGTTCGCTCTGCCAAGCCCGGCTCGCGCAGACCCATCGCGAGCGGGGCAATCAACAAGACGACAACGGCGAGCACAATCAGTGCGTTTTGCCAGCCCAGTTGCAAAATCAATTGGCCCTCGACGGGCACCATCAAAAATTGGCCGAAGGAGCCCGCCGCAGCCGTGACACCCATGGCCCACGACCGCTTGTTCTCTGGAATATTGCGGCCGATCACGCCGTACACCACGGCATACGTCGTGCCCGCTTGCGCGGCACCGACCAAGACACCTGCGGTCATGGCAAATGCAAAAGGCGATGAGGACACAGCCATGCCGTACAAACCCAGCCCGTAGCACACTGCGCCGATCACGATCACCTTGAATGCCCCAAAACGATCGGCCACCATGCCGGCAAAAATGCCGAAGAATCCCCACGAAATGTTTTGAATCGCCAGCGCCACTGAAAACTCTTGCCGCCCCCAGCCGTTGGCTTGAGTGATGGGCTGCAGCCACAAACCAAAGCCATGGCGCGTGCCCATAGCCAAAGTGACGATGATGGCGCCCAGGATCAACACCTGAGACATGGAAAGGGGTTTGTAAGCGGTGGGCTGCATGGGCTGAACTGTATCGCCTTTTCGCTTCAAGCGTCGTCGCGGTCGTGCACCCGAGAGGGATGGTGCAGCCGAATGGCGGTGTCCCGATTTGTATATAAAAACAGTGCTGTATAAATAACCAGTTTTTTTGGTTTCAGATCGCTACAATTCGGCACCATGGCTACTTCTGCAAGCAACTCCCCCGCAGCCTACGGCGAGAGCGCCATTCGCGTCCTCAAAGGGCTAGAGCCGGTCAAGCAAAGACCGGGCATGTACACGCGCACCGACAACCCCATGCACATTCTGCAAGAGGTGCTGGACAACGCCGCTGATGAAGCGCTGGCGGGGTTTGGCAAGCGCATCAAGGTCATTCACCATGCGGACGGCTCGTACACGATCGAGGACGACGGCCGAGGCATTCCCTTTGGCATGCACCCAGAAGAGGGGGCACCCGTGGTCGAGTTGGTGTTCACGAGGCTGCACGCGGGTGGCAAATTCGACAAGGGCGCTGGTGGCGCCTACAGTTTTTCGGGCGGGCTGCATGGCGTTGGTGTGAGCGTGACCAATGCGTTGTCAACGCGTTTGGAAGTGGTCGTGCACCGGGAAGGACAGCGCGCCTCATTGGTGTTCTCGGGCGGTGATGTGATCGAGCCACTGCACGTGCGGCCGCTCGAGTCAGGCGAGCGCCGCAGCGGCTCGAGTGTGCGCGTCTGGCCAGACGCCAAGTACTTTGAATCGGCCCACATTCCGCAAACAGAGTGGGTTCACTTGTTGCGCAGCAAGGCCGTGTTGATGCCCGGCGTCACCGTGTCATTGGTGAATGAAAAAACCAAAGACTCCCAAAGCTGGCAATACAAAGGGGGCCTCACCGATTACCTTCAACAATCGCTGACAGCCGACCCAGTGATTCCGCTCTTTGAAGGTGAGGGCTTTGCAGATCGCCACCACGAGACGTTTGCCGAGGGCGAAGGCGCGAGCTGGGCCGTCGCATTCACCGAAGAGGGTGGTGTGCTGCGTGAGAGCTACGTCAACCTCATCCCCACCTCATCGGGGGGCACGCACGACAGCGGCTTGCGCGATGGTTTGTTTCAAGCAGTCAAGAGCTTCATCGACTTTCACAGCCTTTTGCCCAAGGGCGTGAAGCTGTTGCCCGAAGACGTCTTCGCGCGCGCAAGCTACGTCTTGTCCGCAAAGGTCCTCGATCCGCAGTTTCAAGGACAAATCAAAGAGCGTTTGAACTCCCGCGATGCCGTGCGTCTGGTGTCCAACTTCGTCCGACCGGCGTTGGAGTTGTGGCTCAACCAACACGTGGAGTACGGCAAGAAACTGGCCGAACTGGCCATCAAGGCCGCGCAAACGCGCCAAAAGG
>JALQVJ010000108.1 GCA_023260355.1 Burkholderiaceae bacterium
AATTGAAGAGTACGCAGACGTCGCAGCCAAAGCCTGATTGGCCCTGACAGCCGGCGCACAGCGCCATTGAAAACGGCTCCCTTGGGAGCCGTTTTTTTATGCATGCGTGGTGAGGTCGTCGCCTGGGCGTGTGCGCTTAGCGCTTCAACTGATCGCGGATCTCGCGCAGCAGCAAGATGTCCTCGGGTGTCACGGGTGGCGCGCTGGGCGCGACGGGCTCTTGGCGCTTGAGCCGATTGATTTGGCGCACCATCAGAAAAATCGCGAACGCCATGATCAAAAAATGTATCGCCGTGCTCATGAAATTGCCGTAGGCCAGCACCGGGATGCCCGCCTTTTGCACATCCGCCAACACCATGGGCACGCCTTCAGGCACGGCCTTGAGCGCCAAGAACAACTGCGAAAAGTCCAAGTCCCCAACCAAGCTGCCCATAACGGGCATGATGATGTCGTTCACCAGCGAGCTGACGATCTTGCCAAACGCGCCGCCAATGATCACGCCCACCGCCAGATCGATGACGTTGCCCTTGATGGCGAAAGCTTTGAATTCAGAAATGATGCCCATGATTCCTCCTGTGTGATGCGGTATTTAACACCCAACACACAGGCCACGGCCATTGGACCAAAGGCCAAGGTTTGCAGCGTGTCCCCCAGTCGGTTCGATGGCCCACACACAGGGCCACAACGTGCTCACGCGCCCGGCGGTTTGTCTTGCCAAGTCTCGTCGTCGTCCAAGCCAGACTGGGCATCTGCCACGGTCCAACCCAAGGCGTCATCGTCGGGCTTGACCTCGCCCGCCCAAAACAGCGCGCGCGACACAATCGGTGGCCCCAGCGTCTCAAACGCCGCCACCGCCGCAAATACGATTGAGGCGATCACACTGCCGCTTTGCGGAAAGTGCTCCACCGCCACTTGGGCCAGTCCAATCGCCATGCCCGCCATCGGGATCAACATCAACCCTGCGCTGCGATAGGCCACCTTGGGCCATCCCCAGCGGTAACCAGCCAGCGCCACGCCGCCCCACTTG
>JALQVJ010000125.1 GCA_023260355.1 Burkholderiaceae bacterium
ACCGTGCCTGCGAAATCTCGGTGCTTGGCCAAATATCGCGCCGCACCCAGCAACATCGCGGTATGACCATCGTGACCGCACCCGTGCATCTTGCCCGGATAAGTGCTCGCGTGCGCAAAGGTATTGGCCTCTTGGATAGGCAGCGCATCCATATCTGCTCGAAAGCCAATACTGCGACTTTCGCCCGGTTGGGTCTGGTCGCCGCGAATGACGCCGACGACACCGGTGGTGCCCATGCCGCGGTGGACTTCTGCGCCAAGCGCCTCGAGCGCCTCGGCGACTTTGTCGGAGGTGCGTTGTTCTTGGAAACACAGTTCTGGGTGGGCATGGATGTCGCGGCGAAATGCCGTGACCTCAGGCAAGTCTGATGTGAGTGTGTCGAGCAAGCGCATGGCAGTCTTTCGAAAACAATGGACCACGCCATATTAATCGGAGTGAAAGACCGCGGCATACTGTGGCCTTCGAAGGCAAACACAGGGGATCGGATGGCCCACACCACCACCAAAGTCGTTGCAGGCGCTTGCCCGCATGACTGTCCAGACACCTGCGCCCTGCTCAGCACGGTGGAGGGCGAGCGAGTCATCAAAGTGCAGGGCAATCCGGCCCACCCCATGACCGATGGCGTGCTGTGCACCAAAGTCGCCCGATACCACGAACGCTTGTATCACCCCGATCGGGTGCTCACCCCGCAAAAGCGCATCGGCCCAAAAGGCAGCGGACAGTTCCAACCGGTGTCTTGGGATGAGGCATTGAGTGACATCGCGAGCAGGCTGTCAGACATTGCCGTGCGCGACCCCCGAGCGATATTGCCGTACCACTACGCCGGCACCATGGGGTTGGTTCAAGGCGGGAGCATTTGCCAAGGATTCTTCCACCGCTTGGGCGCATCTCGATTGAACCAAACCATTTGTGCTTCAGCGGGCGCCGAGGCCAATTTGCATACGTTGGGCGCGGGCGTTGGCATGCCGTCAGAGGCATTTGAGTCATCGCGTTTGATCGTGCTCTGGGGCACCAACCCTGTGGTCAGCGCGGTGCATTTTTGGCGCATCGTGCAGCGTGCCAAAAGGGCGGGGGCCAAAGTGATTTGTAT
>JALQVJ010000358.1 GCA_023260355.1 Burkholderiaceae bacterium
GCTTTTGGCCTGCCCAAGTTGCCCGGCGAGGGCAGCAAAAAAGCCTTTGCCGTGATCTGGACCACCACCGCCTGGACGATCCCTGCCAACCAGGCGCTCAATGCCCACCCCGAGCTGGAATACGCGCTGGTAGACACGCCCCGTGGCGTGCTGCTGCTGGCCGCCAGCCTGGTCGAGAAGTGCCTGGAGCGCTACAAGTTGGAAGGCACCGTGATTGCCACCGCTGTGGGCGAGAAGCTGCGCGGCCTGGTGTTCCGCCACCCGCTGCACGACACCGTGACCGCTGAAGAAGGCGGCCAATACAGCTACCGCCGCAAATCGCCGCTGTACCTGGCCGACTACGTGACCGCCACCGACGGCACGGGCATCGTGCACTCGGCCCCGGCCTATGGCGTGGACGACTTCAACTCCTGCGTGGCCCACGGCCTGAAATACGACGACATCCTCAACCCGGTGCAGGGCAACGGCGTGTACGCGCCCGAGTTGCCCTTCTTTGGCGGCCAGCACATCTGGAAAGCTTGCGCCCGCGTGATCGAAGTGCTGGGCCAAAGCGACCGCCTGATGTCCACCGTGGAAATCACCCACAGCTACCCGCACTGCTGGCGTCACAAGACACCGGTCATCTACCGCGCCGCTGCACAGTGGTTTGTGCGCATGGACGAAGGCGAAGGCGTCTTCACCAAAGACAAGGCACCACAGACCTTGCGCCAAACCGCATTGGCGGCCATTGAACAAACCGCGTTCTATCCCGAAAACGGCAAAGCCCGCCTGCGCGACATGATCGCCAACCGGCCAGATTGGTGCATCAGCCGCCAACGCTCTTGGGGCGTGCCCCTGCCCTTCTTGATGCACATCGACGACGGCAGCTTGCACCCTGAGACGCCCAAGATCATCGACTTGGCCGCCGAAGTGGTTGAGCAAGGCGGCATCGAGGCCTGGAGCAAATTGACCGCCGATGAAGTGCTCGAGCGCATCGGCGACGCGAGCAGCCAAGGCCAATACACCAAGAGCACCGACATCCTTGAAGTGTGGTTTGACTCAGGCACCACCCACACCACGGTGCTGCGTGGCAGCCACGCCGGCAGCGCGCATGACGACGGCGGACCAGAGGCCGACCTCTACCTCGAAGGGCACGATCAACACCGTGGCTGGTTCCACTCATCTCTGCTGACCGCCAGCGCCATGTACGGCCGCGCGCCATACAAGGGCTTGCTGACGCACGGGTTCACCGTCGACGGCCAAGGCCGCAAGATGAGCAAGAGCGTCGGCAACACCGTCGCGCCCCAAGAGATCAGCGCCAAACTCGGTGCTGAAATCATTCGCTTGTGGGTCGCCTCAACCGACTACTCGGGCGATTTGGGCATTGACGACAAAATCTTGGCGCGCGTGGTGGACAGCTATCGCCGCATCCGCAATACCTTGCGCTTCTTGCTGGCGAACACCAACGACTTTGATCCGGCAAAAGACGCTGTCGCTGTCGAAGACCTGCTCGAAGTGGATCGTTACGCGATTGCCAAGGCCGCCCAGTTGCAACAGAGCATCTTGGCCCACTACGACGTCTACGAGTTCCACCCCGTGGTGAACAAGGTGCAGATTTACTGCTCCGAAGAACTGGGCGCGTTCTACCTCGACGTATTGAAAGATCGCCTCTATACGACAGCTGCCGACTCCAAAGCACGCCGCAGTGCACAAACTGCCTTGTGGCATATCACGCATGCCATGCTGCGCTGGATGGCGCCGTTCTTGTCGTTCACAGCAGAAGAGGCATGGGCCGCTTTTGACAAAAACCAAGACAGCATCTTCATTCAAACGTTCTGGGATTTCCCCAAGGTCGGCGATGAACTCGTCACCAAGTGGGACCACATCCGCGCGGTCCGCGACACCGCCAACAAAGCGATTGAAGACCTGCGCGCACAAGGCAAAGTCGGGGCATCGCTGCAAGCCGACATCACCATCTTTGCACCTCAAGAAACCCTCAACCACCTGCAAGCCCTCGGCGACGAAGTCCGGTTTGCATTCATCACCTCGCGCGTGACCTGTGCGCTGGGTGAAGCGTTGCGAGTGGAAGTCAAAACGAGTGACGGCACCAAGTGCGCGCGCTGCTGGCACTACACGGATGACGTGGGCAGCGATGCCACCCACACCGCGTTGTGCGCACGCTGTGTGAGCAACCTCACCGGCAGCGGAGAGACCCGTTTGTATGTCTGATCAACCACAAGACCTGCAACAAGCCCACGCCCAAGCCATGCGCGACTACATGGCTTGGCGGCGTTGGCTTGCCCTGGCTTTAGCCGTCACTTTTCTAGATCAAGTCACCAAACTGTTGATCCTTCAAAAGTTCGCCTACGGCGACAGCTATGTCGTCACGTCGTTTTTCAACCTCGTTCGCGTGCACAACGAGGGCGCAGCGTTTTCGTTCCTCGCTGACGAGGGCGGGTGGCAACGCTGGTTCTTTGTGGTGCTGGGCATCTCCGCGTCAATTTGGATGGCATGGCTGATCAAAACCAGCCCCAGCAGACTCATGTCCTTTTCGCTGACCATGATCATTGGTGGTGCCTTGGGCAACGTGGTGGATCGTTTGGCGTATGGCCACGTGATTGATTTTCTTGATTTTCACTTCGCAGTGTTAGACGGCTGGTTTGTTGGCGGACACTTTCCTGCCTTCAACTTGGCCGACTCTGCCATCACCCTCGGTGCGGTGCTGATGATCACCGATGAGTTGCGGCGGGCGCGCCAAGCCCACCATAATGCAACGCACACCCATTCTTAAAGCTGCCGCGCTTGATCGCGCAGACGGAGACCCTCATGCCAGGACTATTGCCACATATTGATCCCGATGGATTGCTCGAGTTTTCGGTCGTGTACACCGACCGTGCGCTGAACCACATGTCCAAACGGTTCCAAGGCGTGATGACCGACATCAGTCGCATGCTCAAACATGTGTACCAAGCCGACGCCGCCGTGCTGGTACCCGGTAGTGGCACCTTTGGCATGGAAACCGCGGCGCGCCAATTCGCAACCGGCAAAAAAGCCT
>JALQVJ010000148.1 GCA_023260355.1 Burkholderiaceae bacterium
ATCATCATGTCGTCGCTGCGGCCCGTGATCTTTTCCATGCGGCGCATGGTGCGCGCAGTACCGGGCAGCAAGCGCGTGAGGTCGCGCGTGCGGTAGCGGATGATGGGCAACGCCTCTTTGGTCAGACTGGTGAACACCAACTCGCCCATCTCGCCATCGGGCAGCACCTCGCCCGTCTCGGGATCGATGATCTCTGGGTAAAAGTGATCTTCCCAAATGGTTGGACCGTCTTTGGTCTCGACGCACTCGTTGGCGACGCCTGGGCCCATCACTTCAGACAGGCCGTAAATATCAACCGCGTCGATGCCCATGCGCTTTTCAATCGCGGCGCGCATCTCGTTGGTCCAGGGCTCGGCACCAAAAATACCCAGCCGCAACGAAGTGCTGGTGGGATCGATGCCTTGGCGCTCGAACTCATCGGCAATCGCCAGCATGTATGACGGCGTGACCATGATGATGTTGGGCTTGAAGTCTTGGATCAACTGCACTTGGCGCTCGGTCTGACCGCCGCCGAAAGGCACCACCGTCAGCCCCAGATGCTCGGCGCCGTAGTGCGCACCCAAGCCGCCTGTGAACAAGCCATAGCCGTAACTCACGTGCACCATGTCACCGCGCCGTGCGCCAGCTGCGCGCATGGAACGCCCCACCAAATGTGCCCACGTGTCGATGTCGTTTTGGGTATAGCCCACCACGGTCGGCTTGCCCGTCGTGCCGCTGGATGCATGGATGCGCACCACGCGCTCGCGCGGCACAGCAAACATGCCGAACGGATAGTTGTCGCGCAAATCGGTCTTGACTGTGAATGGGAAACGCGACAAATCAGACAGCGTCTTCAGGTCATCAGGGTGCACACCTGCGGCGTCAAACTTGGCGCGGTACACCGGCGAATTGGCATAGGCGTGATGCAACGTCGCCTTGAGGCGCTTGAGTTGCAGGGACTGCAGTTCGTCGCGGCTGGCCGTCTCGATCGGGTCAAGCGGCAAGTCAGTGGCAGGCTTGGCGTGTGTCATTGTGGAATCACCGTTCCCTTGATTTGGGCAGACTTGCCCCGAAACTCGGCCACCACCTCACCTTGTTGGTTGGTGACCTTCATGTCATAGATACCGTGGCGCCCAGACTGGTGGCGCTCTTCGCCCACGCAGGTCAAGACATCACCCTCGTGCACTGGGCGCAAAAACTCGATCGATGCGCCCGCCGCCACGGTCGCGATGTTGTGGCTGTTGCAGGCAAAGGCAAAGGTCGAATCGGCCAGCGTAAAAATAAAGCCACCGTGGCAAATCTTATGGCCATTCAAGTGCAGCGGCTTGACCACCATGCGCATCACCGCACGGCCGGGCTCGCAAGCGATCAGCTCCATGCCCAGCGTGTGCTGGCTGGCCACATCCTCGGCGAACATCGAGCGGCCGACCTCAGCGGCCAGTGCGTGCGCGTCCATTCACTCACCCTTGAACTGAGGGGCACGCTTGTCGAGAAACGCCTTGACGCCCTCAAAGTAATCGTGCGTCTTGCCCAACGCTGACTGCATGTCGCGCTCGGCGTCCAACTGGGTGTCAAAGTCGCGGTGCGCGGCTTGGCGAATCAAATGGCGCGTCTCCACCAGCGCCTTGGTGGGCATCTGGGCCAACTGGTGCGCCATGGCCTCAGCCTTGGCCAAGGCGGCAGCACCATCGCCATCGACGACGTCCCAAATCATGCCCATCTCTTTGGCCTCTTGGGCCGAGACCTTGTTGCCGGTCATAGCCAGTGCCAACGCACGGGCCAAGCCCACGCGATGCGGCAGCAACCAACTGCTGCCAGCGTCGGGGATCAAGCCGATCTTAGAAAACGCTTGGATGAAGCTCGCGTTCGACGCCGCAATCGCGATGTCACACGCCATGACCAGCGATGCGCCCGCACCCGCAGCCACGCCGTTGACGGCGCAGATCGTAGGCATGCGAAACGCAGTCAGGCGGCGCGTGGTCGGGTTGAACAATCGGTCGATCACGGGGCCGGGGTCGGCGCGGGCCACCATGTCGTCGCCCGGCGTGAAGTCAAAACTCGACAAATCCGCCCCCGCGCAAAAGCCACGGCCAGCGCCAGTCAACACCAGCGCGCGGATCTCGGCGTTGGCCTCGATGGCATCCAGCGCCACGCGCAGATCCTCGTGCATCTGGGGGTCGAGGCTGTTGAGCGCCTGCGGGCGGTTGAGGGTGACGACGGCGATATCGCCGTCTTGGCGCCACAAAACGCTGGCTTCGGTCGAGGTTGATGTGGTCATGTTGTCTCCTGAGGATGGAACTGTATCATTAACCAACCGATTGGTCGGTTAATGTTTTCCCTTGGTTATCTTGGCTACAGGCCAAACCAAACGCGTGGTTTAGACTGCCACGGAACGGCTATTTTTGGGCCGCATCCCCATTTACCCTGTCACGGAGATTTGCATGAGCGACGCTTTGATTCAGATTCGCACCGAAGGCCCGGTGGGCATCATCACCCTCGACCGCCCGAAACAACTCAACGCCCTCAACGGCCCCCTGATGGTGCAACTGGGCGACGCGCTCAAAGCCTTTGACGCCAACCCCGACATCGGCTGCATGATCATCACCGGCAGCGAGAAATCATTTGCCGCCGGCGCCGACATCGGCGCCATGGCGACCTACACCTTCGCCGACGTTTACAACAACGACTACATCACCCGCGACTGGGAAACCATCCGCTCCATCCGCAAACCCGTCATTGCCGCCGTGTCTGGCTTTGCCCTGGGTGGCGGCTGCGAACTGGCCATGATGTGCGACTTCATCATCGCCGCAGACAACGCCAAGTTTGGCCAGCCAGAGATCAAGCTGGGCATCATCCCTGGCGCAGGTGGCACGCAACGCCTGCCCCGCGCCGTGAGCAAATCCAAAGCCATGGACCTCGTCTTGACCGGCCGCATGATGAACGCCGAAGAAGCCGAGCGCGCCGGCCTCGTCAGCCGCGTCGTGCCACTGGACAAATTGATGGACGAAGCCCTCGGCGCCGCCCTCACCATCTCGGGCTACGGCCTGCCCTCCGTCATGGCCGCAAAGGAATCGGTCAACCGCGCGTTTGAAAGCGGGCTGGCAGATGGCGTCATGTTTGAGCGCCGCCTCTTCCACGGGCTGTTTGGCACCGAAGACCAAAAAGAAGGCATGGCCGCGTTTGTCGAGAAACGCGCACCCGTGTTTAAGAACCAATAAACGCCGACACAGTGAAAAAAGCCAACTCGCTTGAGTTGGCTTTTTTTTGGGTGCTTGAGCACGAGCGGCGCAGCGCAGCGGTCTGTCAGCTTTCAGCCTGTGCGACAGATTGGGCCGTGGCCCGACTGTGTCAAAGGCCGTTCAAGATTTCTTGGCGCTTGGCTTGGTGCTCTGCCGGCGTAATGAGGCCTTGCTCTAGCAGGCTGACGGCATCATTCACGGCAGCATCAGCGACGAAGACGCGATTGCCACCCTGAGAAACCAGCTGTTGTTCTTTAGGGGTGCGGCCGAGGGCTGAGCCAGTCGGGCCAACAGAGTCTGGCTCTGGTGGCAGCTAATCGCAGCGTAACCCCGTCCGCCCTTCGGACAGCCGGCAGCCGACCCATGGCAGCGCCTACTGCATGGGGGTTTTTTGTCGATGCGCCAGATTTGTTTACCTATATATGCAAACGGAGCCATTAATTCGTTATATTGCCCTGTCTAAATAAATATTTTTAATTAAAGGCGGGCATGAAAGGCATCATTTTTTCTGAGTTCATCGAGCTCGTAGAAGAGCAATTTGGCTTTGCCATGGTGGACGACATCATTGACAAGTCGATGCTCGCGTCAGGGGGCGCCTACACCGCGGTGGGCACCTACGACCACCACGAGATGCTGACCATGCTCGAGCACCTGAGCCAAAGCACAGGGGTGTCGGTAGAAGACTTGCAGAAGGTGTTTGGTGAGCACTTACTATCAAGGTTTGTCAAAGGCTACCCCGAGTTTTTCAAAAACGTGGGGACCTGCTTTGAGTTTTTAGATACCATCGAGAACCGGGTCCACGTACAAGTCAAAAAGCTTTACCCCGAAGCCGAGTTGCCGAGTTTTGCGTCACACATTGAGTCCCCCCAAAAAATGACCATGGTTTACACATCTAAGCGCCCTTTTTCGGCCCTGGCCTACGGCCTGATTCAAGGCGCGTCGACCTACTACGGCGAGTCCATCGATATCCACATGGACGACCAATCCACCCCCGAGCTAACCCGCGTC
>JALQVJ010000176.1 GCA_023260355.1 Burkholderiaceae bacterium
ATCTGTCCTGAAAAATAGGCCTGCAACCAAGCCTCTGCTCGATCCAGCCAAGGATGTTGACCCTCAGGGCCCAACGCATCCCAAACTGGGGCATGCGCTTGATCGTGAAACCAAGCGCCAGCGAGACCAAGGGGCGTGACCCAGAGTGTCATCCGCCCTAATGGGGTATCGATCAATTTGCGAATGCCTGGGCGCATCGTGGAACCTCCGTTTGAATAATCGATGCCCACTCCATCCACCCGCACTCCAAGCAGACGTCGGCGCCGGCGCCATCGATGAGAATCGGGCCGCGCAATGGACACGCTTCAGCGCAGTGTCGCCAAGAAATACTCTCTGCGACGCCACGCCACGATCAAGATCAAAGTCAATGCGATGCCCGACACATCACCCATCGCCATGGACCAAATACCTTTGAGCCAAGCCGTGTGCACGCCATCAACATAGACCATGTGGCTTTGCATCGCAACAGCGCTCGCCATCGACGTGGCCATGGCGATGGCGATGAGATGCAGTGTCTTCAGGTTGCTCAAGTCCTCGTGAATGTCAAGCCTGCGCATGATCCATTGGAGCACCAGATACGCCGGCAGAATCCAAAACACCGGATGAACGACCAGCACCTCAAAGGTGAAAGGGGCATCCAACAAAAAGAAATCAACCGCCAGCTTGCCCAAATACAAACCCATCAACCCGTGCCACCGTCCCGACAGCATCGCCAAGAGCTTGACCCCTGCCGGTAGAAAGAGAATGCTCGCGCTTGGCAAAAAGTCAAAGCCCGCCATCGCTTTGATTTGAAAAGCAAACACGAGGAAATACGCGGCAGCAAATAGGAGGATGGTCACAGGCGGGCGAACTCAGATCGGCACGCCCCCATTCTATTTCCAAGTGGGGAGCAAATACCCTCGCCCCATGCTAGTGGTTCACCCGATAGGCAAAGCGACAAGGGCCGCACACGCATTGGACTCGCCTGAGTTCAGGTGCCTCGATCAGATCGCTGACCTGATCATGCCGACTCATCGATCTTCACGCGCGAGCAATGTGTTCAAACTGTCAGTGATGTAGCCCATCCACATGAAGAACAGCACATAAAACACAAGCCAACCGAGCACGGGAATCAAAGACAAGACCGTCCACAAACCGCGCCTCGCGCGCATTTTGGGCGCGAGGTAGTAGACGCCAATCGCGATTGGCACCTGAATCAACATCATCGGAATAAGGGGTAACAACGAATCCATCATCAGCAGCTCCTTGTGGTTGAAGGGTCATGCTAACGGTGAATGCTTCGCCCACCAACCCGCCATGTGCTTGCGGGGCTCCATTGAGCACGCCAGCAAGGCCAATTCGCGATAAGACTGACCGCGGTT
>JALQVJ010000195.1 GCA_023260355.1 Burkholderiaceae bacterium
TTGAAAAACTCATGGGATTCGATCGCAACCTTTGGCTGACATGCCGCAAGGATGCGATGGCACGGGTCCGCTCCCCGCTGCACCCTGTGGTCTTTGGCAGCGATGTGTCTCACCGAATGGTGGACTTTGCGCAACGCAACGCCGAGCGCGCGGGCGTTGCCAAGGCCCTTGAGCTCCGAGGTGGCGACGCCTTGCAACGCATGCCGCCCAGTCCAAAAGCAGGCGTGATGCTGTTGAATCCACCCTACGGTGAGCGCATCGATGTGGCTGGCGTTGCCAAAGGCGGCGCCAATCGGCGTTTTCAGACCCAGGACTCTGCCCCATCAGGCCAAGACCATGAGAACGCCGCAGCGTTTTACAGCGCACTGGCGGCCCACTGGAAAAGCCATTTTGATGGCTGGAGTGCTTGGGTCTTGAGCCCGGACGCGAAACTGCCCGGCTTGATGCGCCTCAAAGAGACGCGCCGCTTGCCTGTATTCAACGGTCCTATCGAATGCCGTCTGTTTCGATTCGATATCCAGGCACGCAAACAACAACCCAAAACCCAACCATGATGCATGCAGTGTTGGACACCAACATTGTTTTGGATGTATTGGTTTTCGAAGAGGAGCAATGCGCGCCGTTGCGCCAAGCCCTCTGGGATGGGGGCTTGCGGCTCTTCGCCACGCAGGAGATGCGCTCCGAACTGGAACGTGTGCTGGACTACCCCAACATCAAAAAGCGCCGGGAACAGAGAGATCTTTCTGTTTCTGCAGTGCTGCAGACGTATGACGCTTGGGTCGATTGGTGCGAGCCTGCGCCGAAGATCCCGTTCACCTGCAAAGACGCAGATGATCAACGCTTTTTGGACTTGGCGGCCCAACAACAATGCACACTCATTAGCAAGGATGACGCCATTTTGGTGATGCGCAAGCGCATGGCCACGATCGGTGTCAACGTGTCTCAGGTTTGGACCGAGCCAGCTCAGTGATCACGTTCAAAGACGGCAGAGAGTGATCTCGCATTTGTTCGCGAGAGTATGCGTGCACCGACCCCACAGGACACGCGCGACGCGCCAAGCAATCATGCTGACAGCTCGAGTTGCATGCAAGTCGGTGAGATTGACACCGATCGCCGCGCCATGAAGGAGCACACGCGCCAGCTGGACACGCCGATTCACAAGGTCTCGAAACACAAGCTTCGCAGGGATTGCGCTGTTGTTTGGGCTCTGACCAGGGCGCGAGGGACGTTGCGCAAATCACGGCTCGATAAGCGAACCAGGTGCCCCAAGTTTCCTCAATGCTCAATTGAAAGGGCGCGGTGTGCCGCCAACCCAATGCGCGCCCGATGCCCTGCAATGGCGCAGCAACACCGATCTCGCCAGCTTCATCAGGCGTCCAGACATGTGCATGCCATGCCCTTTGTCGTATGCGCTCTGTCAAAAATCGACGCACCCACATATCAATCGGGTGTTCCTCGTTGGTCGCATTCGCCAATGAAGTCACCTGATAGGCGTCGCAAATGGTTTCCCAAAGCTTGCGACCCTGGTGGCCAATCACCCACCATTGCGGCGCTTGCATCGCCTCTGGTGCATAGTCAAGAACATGCCGCTGCAGTCGATCGTCAAGCTGCGTCGGGTGCATCACGCCCATCACTGCCAAACCCACGCCAGACAACTCACTGCACCAAGCGTCCCACTCATGGGCGGAGATCATGGGTTCTCGCATCACATGTCGATTGGGATCGTGACAGGGCCGTCGTTGACGAGATGGACCTGCATGTCAGCCGCAAACACGCCGGTTGCGACATGAGGGTGCGCTTGGCGCGCAAGGTGAACCAAGTGATCAAACCACTCGCGCGCAAATGCGGGCGTTGCCGCACCTGAAAATCCTGGTCGCGTTCCGCGACTCACGTCGGCCGCCAGCGTGAATTGGCTGACCAGCAACACGCCGCCGTTGACGTCTTGAACGCTTCGATTCATCTTACCCTGCTCATCGGCAAAGATCCTCAGTCGCAGCAGCTTGTCCAAAAATTTTTGAGCCGTTCCGGCGGTGTCTTGAGGTTGTGCACACACCAGCACCAACAAGCCACGCTCCACTTGGCCAACCACCTCGGCGCCGACAATGACGCGCGCCTCGCTCACCCTCTGAATCACGGCTCGCATGGTGGCTCAACGGATATCTTGCATGTCATCGAAATGGGCTTCTACATTCGATGGCAACAGTTGAATGGTGGCGCGCAAGCCCGGCACACTGCTCATCAAAGCCTGCTCTACGCTGATGCGCACCGCTGCGGCCCGCTGCAAACTCCACATGCCCGGCAAGTGCATATGCACATCGACGAAGCACCGATTGCCAGCACGACGCGTGTAGATATGATCGAACCGCAGAATCGGATGGCCGTTGCGGGTCAAGACGAAATCATCCAAGACACTGTGGATGCGGTCCAGCGTCGCCGCATCAACCGCTTCATCCATCAGCCCCTGCGAGGACTCCCAGATCAAGCTCACACCCTCGCGCGCGATGTTCAGTGCGACAGCGACCGCCGCAACCAAGTCCAGCCACCACCAACCCGTGACTTCGGCAAGGATCAGTCCAACCACCACACCTGCTGACGTCCAAACGTCGGTGATCAAGTGGCGTGCGTCCCCCTCGAGGGCTTTCGACCGAAATCGGCGGGCTGAGCGCAACATGCCCCACGCCAAAAACCCATTGAATGCCGAACTCAAAATCGAAAGGGCAATACCGATATCCAGCGACACCAGCGGCTGCGGGTGAATCCAGCGATCGACGGTGGACCAAATGATTCCCAGTGCCGCACCGAGAATCAGGATCCCCTCAAACCCAGAGGAAAAATACTCTGCTTTGTGGTGCCCGTAGGGGTGGTCATCATCCGCAGGTTGCGCCGCCACGACCACCATGCGCCAGGCAAACATCGCGCCGGCGAGGTTCACAAAGCTCTCCATGGCGTCTGAGAGCAACGCCACAGAACCGGTGATCCACCATGCCAAGGTCTTGAGGATGATGGTGACCAAGGCCACCCCAGCTGAAACCTTCAGCCACTGAGAGGGTTGCCAATCGGCCGTCAAATGCCACTCCGCTTAGCTGAGCGTCACGCGCGCGAACTTGCGCTTGCCCACTTGCAACACAACGCTGCCAGCCTCCAACTTCAATGCCCTGTCGGACACTACGGCGCCGTCTGCACGCACACCACCACCATCGATGAGGCGGCCGGCTTCGCTGGTCGATGGCACCAGCCCTGCAGCCTTCAAAACGGCAGCAATGCCCAACGGGGCGCCCGAGAGGCTCACTTCAGGAATCTCGTCTGGGATACCGCCTTTGCTGCGGTTGACAAAATCTTGCTCTGCTGCATCGGCTGCAGCAGCGTTGTGAAAGCGCGCAGTGAGTTCTTTGGCAAGCGCCACTTTGGCATCTTTGGGGTTGCGACCTGCTTGCACTTCGGCCTTGAGCGCATCGATTTCCGCCATCGAGCGGAACGACAACAGCGTGTACCAACGCCACATCAACTCATCGCTGATCGACAGCGTTTTGGCGAACATCGTGTTGGCGTCTTCGGTAATGCCGATGTAGTTGTTCTTGCTCTTGGACATCTTGTCCACACCGTCCAAGCCCTCCAACAATGGCATGGTGAGAATGCACTGCGGCTCTTGTCCATACTCTTGTTGAAGGTGCCTTCCCATGAGCAAATTGAACTTTTGGTCAGTCCCGCCCAATTCCAAATCCGAGCGCAACGCGACGCTGTCGTAGCCCTGCATCAGGGGGTATAGAAACTCATGGACACTGATGGACTGGCCACTGTGAAAACGCTTGTGAAAATCGTCGCGCTCCATCATGCGAGCGACCGTGTACTTGGCCGATAACTCGATCATGCCGCGAGCGCCCAAAGGGTCACTCCACTCGCTGTTGTATCGAATCTCAGTTTTGTCAGGATCCAACACCAAACTGGCCTGTGCAAAATACGTTTTGGCGTTGGCTTCAATTTGCTCACGCGTCAGCGGCGGACGCGTCGAGTTGCGTCCCGAAGGGTCGCCGATCATCGACGTGAAGTCACCAATCAAAAAAATCACCTGGTGCCCCAAATCTTGCAATTGGCGCATTTTGTTCAGAACGACGGTGTGTCCGAAATGCAAATCAGGCGCCGTGGGATCCAAACCAAGTTTGATGCGCAGGGGCTGCCCAGACTGTTGGGCACGGGCCAATTTCTTGAGCCACTCCGCCTCAGGCAGCAACTCTTCGCATCCGCGCAGGCTCACGGCCAAGGCATACGAGAGTTCATCATTCATTTTGATATCTAAGTGGTCTGCGTTCACTGGTCAATTACCCATTCAGAGCTGCGGAGTGGTGGCTTGTATACTTCGGCGTCAAAAGGACGGGCTGAAAATGGGGTGTTCCCTTTCAGCATTTATTTGAGACCCGATTGTAGTGGCGAGTCTTTACATCAAAGCTGTGCAATGAAGCGATCGTCCACAGACATGCTCCTGCAGTGAATCTTCCACGACATCAGTTCCGCCAACACGCTTTAGAAATTGAAGCTGACACGGCGCCTCCCCGGACCACGCGGTGGCGTCACCGCGCCGCCTTGGCAGTGGCGGCTTCATCGATTTTGATCTCCGCGGTCACCTGGGGCACCTGGCAATCGGGACCAAGATCAAGCGCTGATCAAGAAACCACCCAGTCCATCGCTCTGCCTGATTTGCTAGATCAGTCATTGGCCGACATCGCCTTGCACGCGAACACTGTCGTGGAAACGGGCGATACGGTGCGATCGATCTTGGAGCGCTTGTCCGTCAAAGATACCGCTGCAGAGCGCATGCTCCAGTCCAATGACCAGGTTGTTGCGTTGCTCAACATGCGCTCGAAGGTTTGGGTCAACGCCAAAGTACAAGCGGGCGGCCAGCTGGAAGAGCTTCAATTTGTTTGGAGCCCGCGGGGACAAACCCAAACAGCTCGCGCACTGTCGATCCGGCAGCGCGAGGGCAATCTATGGGAGAGCGAAGAATCTGACATCGCTCTGGAGCGCCAAGTCCGCTTGGCATCTGGGCGCATTGAGTCGTCTCTGTTCGCTGCAACCGATCAATTGGGCCTGAGTGACGCCATCGCGATTGAAATCGCGGAAGCATTTTCAAACGATATCGATTTTCGCCGCGACCTGCGCAAAGGCGATCAGTTCTCTGTGGCGTATGAAGAGTGGGCCCATGCCGGTGAAGTGATCGCGAATGGGCAGGTTTTGGCCATGGAGTTCATCAACAAAGGCACCAAGTTGCAAGCCATTTGGTTCGCCGACAAAAATGAATATTTCGATGCCAGTGGCAACAGCGCCAAGCGCGAATTTTTGGCTTCCCCGATGCGTTTCTCTCGCATTTCAAGCGGCTTCAAGATGCGTTTCCATCCGATCCAAAAGACATGGAAGCGCCATTTGGGCGTTGACTACGCTGCCCCCACAGGCACGCCCGTGCGCAGCGTCGGGCGCGGCACTGTGCGGTTCGCGGGCTGGCAAAATGGTTACGGCAATGTCGTCATCGTGAGCCACAATGGTGGCAAAGAGACGTTGTACGCGCACTTGAGCAAAATCACGGTGCGGCGTGGGCAACGCATCGAGCGCGAGCAAACGGTTGGCGCCGTCGGTAGCACCGGGTGGGCCACCGGCCCGCATCTGCATTTTGAGTTTCGCGTGAACGGTCAGCACCAGAATCCAGCCGTGTTGGCCAAGCAAAGCAAGTCTGTGCGACTGACGCCTGCTGAATTGGCCCGATTCAAGGTGGTTTCAGAAGAGATGCAAGCCGCCCTGGCCACAGCGAGCGCCGTGCAAACGGCCCAAACCATGCCATGAGGTCTATATGACGACCATTGAGCACTACATCGGCCTCATGTCCGGCACGTCCATGGACGGCGTTGATGCCGTTTTGGCGTCTTTGGATGCAGATGGGCGCCTGCAAGTCACGGCTCACGCGCACTTGCCCATGCCCGTGGATCTGCGCGCGCTTTGCCTCTCGCTCAATACGCGCGGCGATGACGAGCTTGACCGGATGCAGCGTGCCGGCAACCACCTCGCTCACTGGTATGCGCAGGCGGTAGAACACTTGCTGCGTGATGCGCCAACGCCAGCAAAAGATATTCGCGCCATTGGGGTGCACGGCCAAACGGTTCGCCATCAGCCGAATGGCGCATCAGACACACCATGGACTCGATACACGGTGCAGCTGAACAACCCCGCGGTGCTCGCAGAGCTCTCGGGGATCGATGTGATTGCACATTTTCGTGAGCGCGACATTGCGGCGGGCGGCCAAGGCGCACCCTTGGTGCCCGCATTCCATCGGCAGTGCTTTGGGCAGGCTGGGCACAATGTCGCCGTCGCCAATATTGGCGGGATCGCCAATGTCACTTGGCTGGGTGCCGACGCATCTTGCTTGGGCTGGGATAGCGGCCCTGGCAATATGCTTTTGGACGCTTGGTGCGAGCGGCACACGGGTCAACCCTGGGATGAGAACGGGGCATGGGCCGGCAGCGGTCAAGTGCAACCTGCTTTGTTGGACAGTTGGTTGGCCGACCCCTACTTTCAGCAATCTGGCGTCAAAAGCAGCGGACGCGAGTACTTTGGTGTCCATTGGCTTGAGCGCGACGCAGCAATCCACACCTTTCTGCCACAGGACGTGCAAGCCAGCTTGGTCGCCCTGACGGCGCACAGCATCGTCGCCTCGCTGCCGACGCCCCCTGAGCGTTTGCTGGTGTGTGGCGGCGGCGCGCTGAACCCACAACTCATGCGCGCACTGGCATCACTGCTTCCTGAAACCGCCGTCGCGAACACTGGAGAGGCTGGATTGCCGCCGATGCAGGTGGAAGCAGCCGCTTTCGCGTGGCTGGCTTGGGCTTGGGTTCACCGTGCTCCGGGGAATTGGCCTGCAGCAACAGGCGCGCAGGGACCGCGCATCTTGGGGGCCCTATTTCCCGCTTGAATCGCAGTCGGCTGGCGGCAAATATCCACGCAAAAAAAAGAGCCCATCAAGGGCTCTCTGTACCAAGGGGTTCGCCTCAGACGCTGAAGCTTGAGCCACATCCACAAGTGGTGGTGGCGTTGGGGTTTTTGATCACGAACTGCGCACCTTGCAAGTCCTCTTTGTAGTCGATCTCGGCCCCGACCAAATACTGGTAGCTCATGGCATCGATCAACAAAGACACACCGTTTTTCGTCATCGTCGTGTCGTCGTCGTTGGTGATCTCATCGAAGGTGAAACCGTACTGGAAGCCTGAGCAACCTCCGCCTTGCACGAACACGCGGAGCTTCAATTCAGGGTTGCCCTCTTCAGCGATCAAGTCAGCCACCTTGGCGGCCGCTGAATCGGTGAAGACCAATGGGGCAGGCATTTCCATCACAACATCATCTGACATGGTTTTCTTTCGTCTAAAAGGCGTGTCCCGCCAATACCTGGAATGCTACAGCAAAGGGTCTTCTGTTGGGGCTGCGAGCGACAAGCCTCCACCACCATTGGGGTTTTGCATCTCGCCGTCCGCAATTGGGCACAGGTGCCCCGTCACCATCGCCCCCAGGTGCAGTTCGATTT
>JALQVJ010000254.1 GCA_023260355.1 Burkholderiaceae bacterium
ATTTTGGCGACTTGAATCACCTGGTTCAGCACGCAGTCCACATACCCACGGGAAACCTCCGTGAGGTTGGTGGGGACAACGCCCTCGTTGTAGTCCGTGCCCATGCGGTTGATGCCGCTGGTGTTGGCCTTTGTCGGCATCGGAATCCTGCTGCAGCACTGGCCTTGGCGGCACAAGGCCGTGGGTCTATGGATGCTTGTGCCAAGCCTGTTGTGGCGGCCTGACTCTCCACCCAAAGGTCACTTTGAGTTGGTTGCATTGGATTTTGGGCAAGGCACTGCCGTGTGGGTCAAAACCGCCAACCACGCGATCTTGTTTGATGCTGGTCGGCGCTTTCGCTCTGGCGGAGACGTCGGCAGAATCGCCATTGTCCCTGCGTTGAGAGCGCGAGGGATCCGTTTGGATCGGTTGATGCTCTCGCATGAGGACAATGACCACATCGGCGGCGCAGCATCTGTGCTCGAAGCCCACCCAGCGGCTGGAGTGTGGGCTTCCTTTGATTGGACAGGCTCTACTGCGCCGGCAGAGGCTGTTCGCTGCGCAGCGGGGCAGAGTTGGGTGTGGGACGGTGTCTCATTGGATGTTTTGCACCCGCCTCAAGCGCTGCAGTACAGCCAATCCAGAGCGGGCAATGATCGATCGTGTGTGTTGCGTGTCTCATCTGAAAGCCATAGCGTGCTATTGACAGGCGATATTGGTGTGAAGCAAGAGGCCGAGATTTTGAAAAGGTATCCGGACTTGCGGGCGCACATTCTTGTTGCTGCTCACCATGGCAGCGCGACATCGAGCGGCATGCAGTGGATGGCACATCTGAAGCCTAAACAAGCTTGGGTGCAGGCGGGCTACCTGAATCGTTACAGACACCCCGCAGCCAAGGTGACTGAACGCTGGGAGGCGTTGCAGCAAGAGTGGCTCAGCACGGCGAGTTGTGGCGCTCTCAGTTGGCGCAGTGATGCGCCATCGCGCACCGGTTGTTGGCGCATTGATCACGATCACTATTGGACGCGCCATGTGCCTCGATAGCGTGCACCGTTGCGCAAGTTCTCTCCTATGATGAGTGAAAACACTCGCATGGTGCGAGAGGCGCACCATATTGGTGCTGAGTGTTCGTGAACAAGCGCTGGCGCGAGCAGGTACAGGAATTGCTATGCAGATTGGTATGAATCATCCCTTGACCCATTTCGATGAAATGCACGCAGATTCGAACGGCTGCGTGCGAAGCCACTACGCCAGCTACGCGCGCTGGTTGGCGGCCAAAAGTCCAGAATTCATGGGCGATATGGCTGCGGAAGCTGAGGTCATTTTCAGGCGAGTTGGCATCACGTTTGCCGTCTACGGTGACATGGCAGATGGCCAAACTGATACCGAGCGACTGATCCCTTTCGACCCGATTCCGCGCATCATTTCCTCGCAAGACTGGCGCGTTTTAGAGCGGGGCCTGGTGCAGCGTGTGACGGCACTGAATCGATTTTTGAGTGACATCTACCACGCGCAAGACATCATCAAAGCTGGCGTTATTCCGCCTGAACCGATCTTTCAAAACCAGCAATTTCGCGCGGAAATGGTGGGCGTCCAGGTCCCGGGTGATATCTACAGCCACATCAGCGGTATTGATATTGTCCGTGCAGGGCAGGCAGGTGACAGTGGGGAGTATTTTGTGCTGGAGGACAACTTGCGCGTGCCCAGTGGCGTGAGCTACATGCTGGAAGACCGCAAGATGAGCATGCGTCTGTTCCCCGAACTGTTTGGCCAAAATCGTGTGGCACCTGTCGCGCATTACCCCGACATGTTGTTGGAGACTTTGCGGAGCATGGCGCCAAGCGGTCTCAGCGATCCGTGCGTGGTGGTGCTGACACCAGGGATGTTCAACAGTGCCTATTTTGAGCACGCATTTTTGGCCCAGCAAATGGGCGTTGAATTGGTCGAAGGCCAGGACTTGTTTGTGCAAGATGATTGGCTGTACATGCGCACGACACGCGGACCGCAGCGCGTTGATGTGATCTATCGCCGAGTGGATGACGACTTTTTAGATCCCTTGTCGTTTCGCAGCGACTCAACTCTGGGCTGTGCCGGCTTGATGTCGGTCTATCGCAAGGGGCATGTGGCCATTTGCAATGCTGTCGGTACAGGGCTTGCCGACGACAAGTCGATCTACCCCTATGTGCCCAAAATGATCGAGTTCTATCTCGGTGAGCAAGCCATTCTCTCTAACGTGCCGACATGGATTGGGAGAGAGTCGGAAGACCTCAAATACATGCTCGCTCACATCGATGAACTGGTGATCAAGGAGGTGCACGGCGCCGGCGGCTATGGCATGTTGATTGGCCCCAAGGCCAGCCGTTCAGAAATTGATCATTTCAAGGGCTTGTTGGCGGCCCACCCTGATCGGTACATCGGGCAGCCAACCTTGTCGCTGTCAACCTGTCCAACGTGGGTCAACGAAGGGCTGGCGCCCCGACACATTGACCTGCGCCCCTTTGTTTTGAGTGGCGCTCAGGGCACGAACATTGTCGCTGGTGGATTGACACGAGTGGCCCTGAAAGAGGGCTCTTTGGTGGTCAATTCATCTCAGGGTGGT
The DNA here is from genome assembly GCA_023260355.1 of Burkholderiaceae bacterium. Classification (GTDB taxonomy): domain Bacteria; phylum Pseudomonadota; class Gammaproteobacteria; order Burkholderiales; family Burkholderiaceae_C; genus RS62. Next base: position 2,579 of record JALQVJ010000254.1, read on the forward strand.
GGCACCAAAGACACTTGGGTTTTGGAAGATTGAGAGGCGACGGATGCTATCTAGAACCGCAGATCATTTGTATTGGATGTCGCGCTACACCGAACGTGCAGAGAACACGGCGCGCATGCTGGATGTCAACGTCGAGTCGGCGCTCTTGCCGCAATCGGCCGCAGTGTCACAGGTTGGCTGGGAGGGGATGCTCTCAATCAGTGAATTGCTGCCAATGTATGCCAGCAAGCACGGCTTGGTGGAGCCGGACAAGGTGCTGCGGTTCATGGTGACGGATCAAGACAACCCGTCCAGTATTGCGGCTTGCCTTCGCGCAGCGCGTGAAAATGCCCGCGCTGTGCGCGGCACATTGACAACTGAGTTTTGGGAAACGCAGAACCAGACTTGGCTCGAGCTCAAGCGCCTGCTGGATCAACGCCAATACGAACGGGATCCTTCCGCGTTCTTCGAGTGGGTCAAGTTTCGGTCACACCTGAGTCGAGGCGTGGCGATCGGCACCATGCTGCAAGATGAGTCGTTCCACTTCCTGCGGCTCGGTACGTTTTTGGAGCGAGCTGACAACACGGCGAGGCTGCTTGATGTGAAGTTTCACGCGGTTCAGAGCGACTTTTATGGCGCCGCCAGCGACTTGGATCAAGAATACGACTTCTACCACTGGAGTGCCATTTTGCGCAGTGTCTCGGCATTTGAGATTTATAGAAAAGCATACAGCGATGTGATCAAGCCTGAGCGCGTCGCAGAGTTGCTGATCTTGAGGCCAGACATGCCCCGCAGCCTTCGTGCCAGCATCAACAGCGTGGTTGAAAACTTGCAAGCGTTATCTTTAGATCGAACGTCTGAGGCATTGAGGTTGGCGGGAAAGCTCCAAGCCGAACTCATGTACGCGCGAGTGGACGAAATTTTAGAAACTGGCTTGCACGCCTATCTCACGCAGTGTCTTGAGCGCGTTGGTGCGATTGGCGCTCAAATTGGGCGTGAGTTTTTGATGCCAGTGGCTGTGGATAGCGCCTCATGAAGCTGCACATCACGCATACGACCGAATACCACTATTCAGAGCCGCTTCAATACGCCATCCAGTCCCTGCACTTGGCCCCTCAAAGCGGGCCCAGTCAAGTGGTCACAGATTGGCGCATCCTCACGCT
>JALQVJ010000270.1 GCA_023260355.1 Burkholderiaceae bacterium
TGACTGGTCCAAGCTGGCGAGTGCCAGGTTATGCAGGGCTCATGGGGCGGTTAGCGATCCGACGCTCGCAGCGGCAGCACTTCACAAATCTTTACCTGTTTTTCAATGGGCGGCAACAGGGCGTGCATAAACTCGCGGCGTTCCACTCCAGGAGACGATCATGAAACTCGAATCAGCATCCCCTTCCTATCGGGAAAAGTGCACCGCCTTGGCCCTGGCCGCAGCTGCGCTATGGTCAACCGCTCAGGCCAATGAGCTCGCCACAGTGATCTCAAGCACGCCAATTTTGGAGCAAGTCAGCAGCCCGGTGACCGTATGTGAAAACAAACAAGTGACCGTACAAGGTCAAAAGTCCGGTGGCGGCGCCCTGATGGGCGCCATTGCCGGCGGCGCGATTGGCGACGCCATCGGTGAGGGATCTGGACGCGCCCTCGCCACCGCCATTGGCGTGATTGGCGGCGCAGTCCTGGGGGATCGGATCGAGGGCGCACCTGCCCCAACCACCCAGTCCGTCCAAGACTGCCGCCAGGAGTACCGCACCACGACCCGCACCAAAGCGTACAGAGTGGTGTACGAGTACGCCGGCAAACGGTACGAGGTGGAGATGGCCAATGACCCCGGTCCGACGCTGCCGGTACAGGTCAGTCCCGTCACCTCACCGACGAGCAGCCAATCCACCCCAAGCCGCTTCTCCGCGCCATCCGCTGGCTCTGCTCAGATCACCGTGCCCACGCACAGCCGAGTGATCCTGGCATTTCGCACCGAGCAACGCAGCGCTTCGCCTCGCGCGACGCATGGCTTCCGACCCCACGCAGGGCACCGCGGATACGCCAAGCGTGATCGCTATGCCGACGAGCAATACGCCTGGCGTTGACCCCAAGGGCTGGCTTCGCGGGCCGGCTCATCAGGGGTGAGAGACCCACCCGCAGCCGGCTGAAGCTTGTCGCCCCGTGAAAATTGGCTCTCCAGCGCGACTCCCGCCACGCTGGGGCGGCTAAAATAGAAGGTTAATCAGTGAGGCCGCGCACGCACGTGCGGCACGAACAGATCCGCGCTGCGACAGGTGTTGTAGCCGAGCCAGAACCACCTTTTGAGGCCCTTGCCATGTCAACCATTCTCCAATCTCTGCCTGCTGGCCAAAAAGTAGGCATCGCTTTCTCAGGCGGCCTTGACACCAGCGCTGCATTGCTGTGGATGCGACAAAAAGGTGCTGTGCCTTATGCCTACACAGCGAATTTGGGCCAGCCGGACGAGGCCGACTATGACGCAATCCCCAAAAAGGCGATGGCCTATGGTGCGGAAAACGCGCGCTTGATCGACTGCCGCTCTCAGCTCGCAGCCGAGGGTATCGCAGCCCTGCAGTGTGGCGCGTTTCACGTCACCACCGCGGGGGCGACGTACTTCAACACGACGCCGCTAGGCCGCGCTGTGACCGGCACGATGTTGGTCGCCGCCATGAAGGAAGACGATGTCAACATTTGGGGTGACGGCTCGACCTACAAGGGCAACGACATCGAACGCTTTTACCGCTACGGCTTGCTGGCCAACCCATCCCTGCGTATCTACAAGCCATGGCTTGACCAATTGTTCATTGACGAGTTGGGCGGGCGCGCCGAAATGTCTGCATTCATGCAGGCCAACGGTTTCGACTACAAAATGTCTTCCGAGAAGGCTTACTCAACCGACTCCAACATGCTCGGCGCAACCCACGAAGCCAAGGATTTGGAGCACCTGAACGCCAGCATGCACATCGTGCAACCCATCATGGGCGTCCCCTTCTGGCGTGACGATTGTGAAATCAAGCGCGAGACCGTGACCGTGAGATTTGAAGAGGGCCAGCCCGTCGCGCTCAACGGCGAAACTTTCGCCAATCCCGTTGACCTGATTTTGAAAGCCAACGCCATCGGTGGCCGCCATGGCCTAGGCATGAGCGACCAAATCGAGAACCGCATCATTGAAGCCAAGAGCCGTGGCATCTATGAGGCTCCTGGTATGGCGCTGTTGTTCATCGCTTATGAGCGCTTGGTGACGGGTATCCACAACGAAGACACCATCGAACAGTACCGCATCAACGGCTTGCGTTTGGGGCGCCTGCTCTACCAAGGCCGCTGGTTCGACTCGCAAGCCATCATGCTGCGTGAAACCGCTCAACGTTGGGTCGCGCGCGCCATCACTGGCGAGGTCACGATCGAGTTGCGTCGCGGCAACGATTACACCGTGCTGAATACAGAGTCCGCCAACCTGACCTATGCACCTGAGCGTTTGTCGATGGAAAAAGTGGAGAACGCGCCGTTCACCCCTCTGGACCGCATCGGCCAATTGACCATGCGCAACTTGGACATTTCAGACACGCGCCACAAACTTGGCCTCTACGCCAAAACCGGTCTGCTGTCGTTGGGCGAAGGCGCAGACATGCTCAAGCTGAGCAACGACCAAGACAAAGCACAGTAAGCTCAGATCATGAATCGCTTGTGGCCTCGGTGCTGCGCGTTGATCGCCGCGGCCTGGTTGAGCGCGTGCTCTGTTGCACCGACGCAGCCTTCCTCATCGTCTCCTCCGGCAAGCACCGCGGCGCCAACGCCGGAGAAAACAGCGGACCTGAAAATCGGCCTGGCCCTCGGTGGCGGTGGGAACCGCGGGTTTGCACACATCGGCGTGCTTAAAGTGCTCGACGACGCAGGCATTTCGGCGGATATCGTGGTTGGCACGAGCGCCGGCTCCGCAGTCGGGGCACTGTATGCGGGGGGCCTGAGCGGCCAAGATATTGAGCGACTAAGCCTGCCGTTGCAACGCGAGGCGGTGCTCACATGGGTGGTGCCACGCATGGGCTTTGCATCAGGTGAACCCATGGAGACCTATATCAACCAACGTGTTGGCAAGCGTTTGATCGAACAACTCAACCGCTCTTTCGGTGCGGTGGCCACCGATTTGCAAACTGGACGCGCTGTGGTGTTTCAACGCGGCAATACAGGCCAAGCGGTGCGCGCGTCATGCGCAGTACCTGGTCTGTTTCAGCCCGTGCGCATAGGAGATCGCTTGTATGCCGACGGCGGTTTGGTCCAACCCATTCCCGTCAGCTCAGCACGCAAGATGGGCGCCAACTTTGTGATCGCAGTCGATGTGAGCACCAAGCCCGCGCACAACACCGTTGACTCAGTCACCAACATCATGTTGCAGACATTTGACATCATGGGTGAGTCGATCAATCGCTACGAGCGCCAGCAAGCGGACGTGGTGATTCAGCCCGACATCCAATCCATCAGCGTCACAGACCTGAGTGACAAGTCGCGAGCTATTGCGCTGGGTGAAGCTGCGGCCAGAGCAGCTTTACCCGATCTATTGCAAGCGCTTGAACGCGCACGAGCCCGTTGAAAAGGTAGGGCGAGTGGGCGCTGCCTGTCATTCGGCGCCGACTTGCAAGACGTCCCAGCAAGCCCCCATCGTGTGGTAGTCCACTTTCCCAGCTGGCGACTTGGTGTCTTCCAGTTTGCGCCCGTCCGCTCCAACAATGCGAAACCAAGCCCCGTATTTGTGGTCGACCAAGTGCTGCCAGGCCCAGCTCCATATCGACAGATACTGCTCTCGATAGAGTTGATTTCCGGTGACCTTCCACAACCGCCATGCGCTGGCGAATGATTCAGCCTGCACCCAAAAATACTTATCTGTGTCGCAAGGCTGGTGATCGGGGTCAAACCCGTAGATCAAGCCCCCATGCGTTTGATCCCAGCCATGTGTGATTGCGGCCTGGTGAAGTTGCTCTGCGCGAGCGACATATCGGTCTGACGGCGCGTGCCCATGCGCAATAAGCAGCAACTTGGCCCACTCAGTTTGGTGTCCAGTTTGGAACCCCCAAGGCTTGAAAATATTGCCTGGGTTGTCGCGGTTGTATTCCCAATCAATATCCCATTGCTCTGTGTAGTGCTCCCACACCAAACCACCTGAATGGCTTGCCAATCCAAATGCGAACTTTTCAATCAGTGACTGAGCCCTCAGCAAATATTCAGGCGCCTTTGTCGCCTCATAGGCGGCAAGACACGCTTCGCACATGTGCATATTCGCGTTCTGTCCGCGGTAAGCGATCCGAGCGCCAGCAGGCGTGATCTCATCAGCGTAGGCTTGGTGCTCTGGCTCGTAAAAAGCCTGATTCATCTGCTCAAACGCGACGGCGACGTCATGATCAGTTGCCAATCCAATTTGCTTGGCATGAGACCATGCCAACAACACGAAAGCTTGCCCGTAGGCCATGACCGTCGCATCTTCGATGGCAGGGCCAGACAAGGTCCATGCGCTCAATCCACTTGGCAAGCGAAAGGTTTGCAAATGTGCCAACGCGTGCTGAGCCCATTCTTTGAATAGCGGACGCCCCGTCTGCCGAAACGCCATTGATGCGTTGAAAACCCATCGTGTGGCGCTGACCAAGTGCCGATGATCGCGCTCGTACACAGTACC
>JALQVJ010000296.1 GCA_023260355.1 Burkholderiaceae bacterium
TGCTCGGTGCGTGAGCAACACGGTCAACTCATCCCGCTTCACAACTGGGACGAGCACCGCAGCGGGCTTGACCACACCGGTTTGACCCCACCGCCGCTCCCGCACCATCTCTGGCTCCCACGGACTTGGGGCGGACAGATAGTGGCGCAAACCCGCTGCGCTCAACCGTTGCTCAGGCACGGGTTGGTGCGGCAAGGGTGCGGGTTGGGCAGGCACCTCGTAGGGTTCCATGCCCAGCATTTCTTTCAGGGTAGCCATGATCGAATTGTGCCGTGCCAACGCAGGTGTTTGCGCACGCATGGGACATTCGCACGCATAAAAAAAGCCGCTTTCCAGCGGCTCTTTGTAGTTGCCCGTATATCAACGGGGGAACTTGTTGGCTTTGGCGCCCAGCTTTTCGGTGATACGTGCTGACTTGCCGCTGCGATCACGCAAGAAGTACAGCTTGGCACGGCGGACGTCGCCACGACGCTTCACTTCGATCTTGGCAATGCGAGGGCTGTACAGAGGGAATGTGCGCTCCACGCCTTCGCCGTTAGAAATCTTGCGGACGATGAAGCTGCTGTTGGCACCACGGTTGCGGCGTGCAATCACCACACCTTCGTAGGCCTGCAGACGTGAACGCGTGCCTTCAACAACGCTCACGCTAACGATCACTGTGTCGCCGGGAGCAAAGTCGGGGATGTTCTTATTCAGGCGAGCAATTTCTTCTTGCTCAAGTTCTTGGATCAAGTTCATGGTTTTCTCTTCGGGATCGTGTCTGCGCCTTTGGACTTCTTGCAATCTGCCGCCAATCGGCAGAGGCTCATGGTGGCCAAACAGAGGATCAGCCCAACATTATAGCCTGATTGGGTGCTCACTTCAGGCTGGAGAGCCATGCCTCGTCGGCAGCAGACAACAAGCCACGCGCTCTGGCGATTTCAAGCAAATCTGGCCGGCAGGCCTGGGTCGCACTCAAACTGCTTCGGCGGCGAAACTGTTCAATATTTTGATGGTGCCCAGAGAGAAGCACATCGGGCACTTTGCGCTCCCCTTCGGGAGACTGCCAGACCTCAGGTCTTGTGTAGTGAGCACAATCCAGCAGGCCATCCAGGGCTGGATTGAAGCTGTCCTGAATGTGGCTTGCCTCAGCAGACAAGACACCTGGCAGCAAACGGGCAAGGGAGTCAAGCAGCAGCATGGCCGGCAGTTCACCGCCGGAGAGCACAAAGTCGCCGATGCTGATTTGCACATCGACATGCGCTTCAATAAACCGCTGGTCAACCCCCTCGTAGCGACCGCAAATCAGAATCGCGCCTGAAGAGTGGCTCCAGCGCTCGACTTGGTCGTGGCACAAGGTTTCACCCTGGGGTGAAAACAGCACCACCGGCGCCGCGTCGCCCCGATCAGCCCGGATCGCCATGACTGCATCGCTCAAGGGCTGCGCCTGCATGACCATGCCTGGGCCTCCACCAAAGGGGCGGTCATCCACGCGTTGATAGGCGTCATGCGTGAACTCCCGCAATTGCCACAGCCTAACATCCACCTGCTTGCTCTCATATGCGCGTCGCGTCACACCGGAGCGCAAGAAGGGCTCGAACATTTCAGGGAAAAGCGTGACAACATCGAATCGCATGGCAGATCAACTCCCCAACATTCAATAATCTGGTTG
>JALQVJ010000387.1 GCA_023260355.1 Burkholderiaceae bacterium
GAGAAGCGCAAGAAGTTGACGCAAGGCGACGAGCTGCCCGCTGGCGTGTTGAAGATGGTGAAGGTGTTCTTGGCTGTGAAGCGTCGCTTGCAGCCTGGTGACAAGATGGCCGGTCGCCACGGCAACAAGGGCGTGGTCTCCAAGATCGTTCCTGTCGAAGACATGCCCTACATGGCCGATGGCACACCATGCGACATCGTGCTGAACCCCTTGGGTGTGCCTTCACGGATGAACGTGGGTCAGGTTTTGGAAGTGCACTTGGGCTGGGCTGCCAAAGGTCTGGGCTGGCGCATCGGCGATATGTTGCAAGAGCAAGCCAAGGCGAGCGAAGTTCGGTCGTTCCTGGAAGAGATCTACAACCGCACCGGTCGCCAAGAGCGCCTCAAGGACTTGAACGACAAGCAAATCCTTGAAATGGCAGAAAACCTCAAGGATGGCGTGCCATTCGCAACCCCCGTGTTCGACGGTGCATCCGAAGATGAAATCCGTGGCATGTTGCAGCTCGCGTATCCCGAAGAGTTGGCGGCGCGCAAGGGCCTCACGGCCACACGCACGCAGGCGCAGTTGTATGACGGCCGCACCGGCGACGCGTTCGAGCGCAAGACCACGGTGGGTTACATGCACGTCTTGAAGTTGCACCACTTGGTCGACGACAAGATGCACGCCCGCTCTACAGGTCCTTACAGCTTGGTCACTCAGCAGCCTCTGGGCGGTAAAGCACAGTTCGGCGGTCAGCGTTTCGGTGAGATGGAAGTGTGGGCGCTCGAAGCCTACGGTGCTTCTTACACCTTGCAAGAAATGCTCACCGTCAAATCTGACGACGTGCAAGGCCGTACCAAGGTGTACGAGAGCATTGTCAAAGGTGAGCACGCGATCGAAGCAGGCATGCCTGAATCGTTCAACGTGTTGGTCAAAGAGATTCGCTCTTTGGGCCTTGACATCGAACTCGACCGTTCTTAATTCGCCGAAAGGATTGAAATCATGAAATCACTCCTCGACCTGTTCAAGCAAGTCACCCCCAATGAGCATTTCGATGCGATCAAGATCGGGTTGGCTTCGCCTGAAAAAATCCGTTCCTGGTCTTTTGGCGAAGTGAAAAAGCCAGAGACCATCAACTACCGTACTTTCAAGCCTGAGCGCGATGGTCTTTTTTGCGCCAAGATCTTTGGCCCGATCAAGGACTACGAGTGCTTGTGCGGCAAGTACAAGCGCCTCAAGCACCGCGGCGTGATCTGCGAGAAGTGCGGCGTTGAAGTGACCCAAACCAAAGTGCGCCGCGAGCGCATGGGTCACATCGACTTGGCCGCGCCATGCGCACACATCTGGTTCCTCAAGTCGCTGCCTTCGCGCTTGGGCTTGGTGCTGGATATGACCCTGCGCGATATTGAGCGCGTGCTGTACTTTGAGGCATATGTGGTGACCGACCCCGGCATGACACCCCTCAAGAAGTTCAGCCTCTTGTCCGAGGACGACTACGAAGCCAAGCTCGACGAGCACGGCGACGAGTTCACGGCCAAGATGGGCGCTGAAGGCATCAAAGATTTGCTCGAGAGCATCGACCTCGACAGCGAAATTGAAAAGCTGCGCAATGACCTGACAGGCTCAGAGCTCAAGGTCAAAAAGAACACCAAGCGGTTGAAGGTGCTGGAGGCGTTCAAGCGCTCTGGCATCAAACCCGGTTGGATGATCATGGAAGTGTTGCCCGTGTTGCCACCCGACTTGCGCCCCTTGGTGCCGTTGGATGGTGGCCGCTTCGCAACCTCTGACCTGAACGACTTGTATCGCCGCGTGATCAATCGCAACAGCCGCTTGAAGCGTCTGCTCGAACTGCGTGCGCCAGAGATCATTTCGCGCAACGAAAAGCGCATGCTGCAAGAGTCAGTGGACAGCTTGCTGGACAACGGTCGCCGTGGCAAAGCCATGACGGGCGCCAACAAGCGCGCACTGAAGTCTTTGGCAGATATGATCAAAGGCAAGAGCGGTCGCTTCCGCCAGAACTTGCTGGGCAAGCGCGTCGACTACTCTGGCCGCTCAGTGATCACCGTGGGCCCAACCCTCAAACTGCATCAGTGCGGTTTGCCCAAGTTGATGGCGTTGGAGCTGTTCAAGCCCTTCATCTTCAGCCGCTTGGAAGCCATGGGCATTGCGACGACGATCAAGGCCGCCAAGAAGGAAGTCGAAGCCGGTACTCCCGTGGTGTGGGACATCTTGGAAGAGGTGATCAAAGAGCACCCCGTTCTGTTGAACCGTGCGCCGACGTTGCACCGCTTGGGTATCCAGGCGTTTGAGCCGATTTTGATTGAGGGCAAGGCGATCCAATTGCACCCGTTGGTTTGTGCAGCGTTCAACGCTGACTTCGACGGTGACCAAATGGCGGTCCACGTCCCTCTGTCTGTCGAAGCGCAAATGGAAGCGCGCACACTGATGCTGGCATCGAACAACGTGTTGTTCCCCGCCAGTGGCGAGCCCTCCATCGTGCCGTCCCAAGACGTGGTCTTGGGCCTGTACTTTGCAACCCGCGAGCGCATCAACGGCAAAGGCGAAGGCATGATCTTCGCTGACGTCAGTGAAGTGTTGCGCGCCCTGGATTCAGGTGACGTTGAGTTGACCGCCAAGATTTCAGTGCGTTTGACGGAGTACCTGAAGGACAAAGAAACTGGCGAACTTGTGCCCAACACGCAAGTGTTCGACACCACCGCTGGTCGCGCCATCCTGTCTGAAATTCTCCCCAAGGGCTTGCCTTTCGAGGTTTTGAATCGCGCCCTCAAGAAGAAGGAAATTTCCAAGCTCATCAACGCGTCTTTCCGCCGCTGCGGTTTGAAAGAAACCGTTGTGTTTGCCGACAAGCTGTTGCAAAACGGTTTCCGCTTGGCCACGCGCGCTGGTATTTCCATCGCGATCGACGACATGTTGGTGCCACCTGAGAAGCACAGCATCATCGAGCGTGCCGAAGGCGAAGTCAAAGAGATCGCGCAGCAATACTCTTCGGGTTTGGTGACGGCTGGTGAGCGTTACAACAAAGTCGTTTCGCTTCCAAGCCGTAATTCTGTTTGCCTATTTCCTCGTTTTTGGCGTGGGTGGAGCTTCGTGGCTTGTTCGACTTCCTGAAGTTCG
>JALQVJ010000391.1 GCA_023260355.1 Burkholderiaceae bacterium
CCAAAGCCCTGCAAGATCGGATCATTGATGTTGGCGCCGTGGCGGTCGTGACAGCCAACTTTCAGATGCGGGGCGGCAAAGAGCTGCCCTTGAAAGCCATTGTTGATGAAGCCCTAGCGATGGGTGGTTGCGAAGCGGTGAAGAGCGTGATCGTGTTCCAACGCACGCAGACTGATATCAATATGGTTCCTGGCCGCGATGTGTTCATGCACGATGCCATGGCAGGCCACAGCACCGAATGCGCACCTGAGTTTGTGGGTGCAGAGCATCCCTTGTTTGTGCTCTACACGTCTGGCTCAACCGGCAAACCCAAAGGTGTGCAGCACAGCACCGGTGGCTATCTGCTGTGGGCCAACCTGACGATGAAGTGGACGTTTGACATCAAGCCGTCAGACGTGTTTTGGTGTACCGCAGATATCGGCTGGATCACCGGCCATACCTACGTGGCATATGGCCCATTGGCAGCTGGCGCGACGCAAATCGTTTTTGAGGGCGTTCCCACTTTCCCCAATGCCGGGCGCTTTTGGCAAATGATCGAACGCCACAAGTGCACGGTGTTTTACACCGCGCCCACCGCGATTCGCTCCTTGATCAAAGCAGCCGAGAGCGACGAGAAGGTCCACCCCAAAAACTGGGATCTCACGTCTTTGCGCATCTTGGGCTCGGTGGGCGAACCCATCAATCCAGAGGCGTGGATGTGGTACTACCGACATATCGGCGGCGAGCGCTGCCCAATTGTCGACACCTTCTGGCAAACCGAAACGGGTGGACACATGATCACGCCCTTGCCTGGCGCGACCCCGATGGTCCCGGGCTCTTGCACGTTGCCTTTGCCGGGCATTCAGACCGCCATCGTTGACGAGTCTGGTGTTGACGTTGCCAATGGCGCTGGTGGCATTTTGGTGGTCAAACGCCCATGGCCCTCGATGATTCGCACCATTTGGAACGACCCAGACCGGTTCGTCTCCAGTTACTTCCCACCCGAGCTCAAAGGCTACTACTTGGCGGGGGATGGCGCGGTGCGCAGCGAAGACCGTGGCTATTTCCGCATCACGGGCCGCATTGACGATGTGTTGAACGTGTCGGGACACCGCATGGGCACGATGGAGATTGAGTCTTCGCTCGTGGCCAAGACGGACTTGGTGGCGGAGGCCGCAGTGGTTGGCCGTCCAGATGACACCACCGGAGAGGCCATCGTGGCGTTTGTGGTGCTCAAGCGGGCAGTGCCTACCGGCGAAGAGGCCAAAGCGATTGCCAAGGCCCTGCGCGATTGGGTGGCCAAGGACATTGGGCCGATTGCCAAGCCCAAAGACATTCGTTTCGGTGAGAACTTGCCCAAGACGCGGTCGGGAAAGATCATGCGCCGTCTGTTGCGCTCGATCGCCAAAGGTGAAGCGATCACGCAAGACACATCAACGCTTGAAAATCCAGCGATCTTGGATCAGCTCTCGCAAAACCACTGACGCGTTGGCACGCTCTTGGTGGCGGCTTCGTGAACCCAGCTTCGGCTGGGTTTTTTGCGTTCAATCACACGGCCTGGCTGATTGAGCTTGCCACCGCGCTCCGGCTGGTGAGCGGGGCCCGCGGCTGGCGCGGCTGAGGGCCAACGCCCGCGACACGGGTTGCCAAACGGCCTTTAAAACGACGCGCAGCCAGGCCCTGTATCTACGTCAAGAAGATAAAAGCGTTGTATCGCTCGCCAGGCGTCCTCTGGGGTGTCGACGAACTCGAACAAGTTCAAGTCCTCTTCTGAAATCACACCTTCGTCCAACAGCACGTCAAAGTTGATCAACCGCTGCCAGTAGTCCTTGCCAAACAGCACGATGGGCGTGGGTTTGGACTTTTTGCACTGCACCAGGGTGATGACTTCGAACAGTTCATCGAGTGTGCCAAAGCCCCCTGGGAAAGCGACCAAGGCTTTGGCGCGCATCATGAAATGCAGCTTTCGAATCGCGAAGTAGTGAAACTTGAAGCTCAGCTCCGGCGTGATGTAGGGGTTGGGGTGTTGCTCATGTGGCAGTGCGATGTTGAGCCCAACACTGGGGCTGCCGACCTCGTACGCCCCTCGGTTGGCGGCTTCCATGATGCCGGGCCCCCCACCAGTGCAAATGTGCAGGTGGCTTTCGGGTTGGTTGCAGCGTTGGTTGTAAGCGCACACCAGCTGCGCAAAGCGCCGTGCGGCTTCGTAGTAATGCGCATTTTTGACCAAGCGTTCAGCCTTGCGAATGCCCGTGGCGTCACCGCTTTGCCGCGCTTGCGCCAATGCCGCATCGGCGTCTTCTTGGCTGCGGAATCGCGCGCTGCCAAAGACCACCACTGTGTGTTGAATGCCCGCCTGCTCCTGAGCCAAATCTGGCTTCAACAACTCCAGCTGCAATCGAATGCCACGCACTTCGCGTCGCATCATGAATTCCGCATCGTTGAACGCCAGACGTGGCGTGTATGGCTCAAAGGGCTCGACGTCGTCTGTGTTGGCGCGCGCGTCCGTCCATGCGTCGATCAAACGTGGGTCGTGGAATGGGTGTTCAGCGTTCATGGCCCTATTCTGATCGAATCTGGCGTTCTTGTGATGGCGTGGTTGTGTTCAGCAATCGCGTTTTGAGGGTGATTCAAGCGACCACACCATGCCTCATCGTGAAGCGTTTCAGGCGAAAAAAAAGACCTCGTGAGAGGCCTTTTCGATTCGCTGTATTCCAGCACCGTGCGTGGTTCAGACACGCTTGCGATATTCACCTGTGCGGGTGTCGATTTCAATGCGATCGCCTTGGTCTACGAACAAGGGCACTGAAAT
>JALQVJ010000045.1 GCA_023260355.1 Burkholderiaceae bacterium
ACCGTGACAGTCGTCTCACCCCCGCTGAGCAACACACAAGGGCGCTGAAACGGCCCCTGATGGGCCAGCGTTTGCAGGGCAAGGTCAGCGTGCTGTTGCCCCACCTCGCGCGACTCGCCTTCCAGCGCGTCACCCAAAATATAAGTGCGCACGCCCCACGACTGGGCCAGCGCAGCGGCCGCCTCGAGCGATCGCTGTGGCGTCGCGATCAAATGCACATGGCTGTGTGGCAACGCCTCGGGCTTGGGCGTCTCCCATGCGGGGTCAGCCGCCTGCCATGCCCGCAGCACCGCTGGCGGCAAATCAATGCCATAGCGCTGCACGATCTCGAGCGCCTGCGCGCAAGTGGTGGGATCGGGCACTGTGGGGCCACTCGCGATCACCGCAGGGTCGTCACCCGGCACATCGCTGATGGCCAAAGTCACCACGCGCGCGGGCGCGCACGCTGCGGCCAAACGGCCGCCCTTGATCTGAGACAAATGCTTGCGCACCGTGTTCATCTCGCCGATATGCGCACCACTGCGCAACAGCGCTTGGTTGATGGCTTGCTTGTCGGCCAAGGTCACACCCGGCATGGGCAAAGACAACAGCGCCGAGCCACCGCCTGAGATCAAACACAACACCAAATCGTCCGCCGTCAGCCCCTGAACTGCCGCCATGATGCGCCCGGCCGCATCCACCCCCGCTTGGTCCGGCACGGGATGCGCCGCCTCACAAATTGCCACACGCGACACCAAGCCCGCAGGACGCGGCGGCGTATGGCCATAACGCGTCACCACCACACCAGACAAAGGCGCATGGGCAGGCCACGCCGCCTCCAGCGCATACACCATCGCTGCGCCAGCCTTGCCCGCACCCACCACGACCGTGCGCCCACGCGGGGGCGCAGGCAGATAGGGTGCCAACACCTGTGCCGGCTGCGCCGCTGCCACCGCCGCATCGAACAATGCGCGCAACGCCTGCGGCACAGACACGGGCATGGCGCCGGACATCTCGGAGGGCATCGAGTCAGGATTCACCGCAGACATGGTGGTGATGGACGTGGGTCAGCTTATGGGTTCAACAACGGCGCACTGGCGAGTGGGTCACATGGTGCCATCGCGGCTCGCATCAGCCCGTGTAGCCATAGTACGACTTGAACCACTCGGCAAACTTGGCCACCCCGACCTCGATGGGCGTGCTGGGGCGGTAACCCAAATCAGCCACCAAATCATCGACATCAGCGTAGGTATCTGGCACATCGCCGGGTTGCATGGGCAACAGGTTTTTGGTGGTCGATCGACCCAGCGCTGATTCAAGCGCCTCGATGTAATCAAGCAACTCGACCGGGCTGTTGCTGCCGATGTTGTAGACCCGCCAAGGGGCTGTGCTGCTGCCCGGGTCGGGCGTGTCGCCTTGCCACTCGGGGTTGGGCGCAGCGGCTTGATCCAGGGCGCGCACCACGCCTTCGACGATGTCATCGATGTACGTGAAATCGCGGCGGTGTTTGCCGTAGTTGTACACATCGATGGGCTCGCCCGCCATGATCGCCTTGGCGAACTTGATCATCGCCATGTCAGGGCGCGACCACGGGCCGTACACCGTGAAAAACCGCAAGCCTGTGGTCGGCAAACCGAACAAATGGCTGTAGGTGTGCGCCATCAACTCGTTGCTTTTCTTGCTCGCGGCATACAGGCTCAAGGGATGGTCCACGTTGTGGTGCACCGAAAACGGCATGGCCGTGTTGGCGCCATACACGCTCGAGCTGCTGGCATACACCAAGTGCTCAACCCCATGGTGGCGACAGCCCTCCAAAATGTGGGCAAACCCCGTGATATTGCTGTCGATGTAAGCCAGCGGATTCGTCAGCGAATACCGCACGCCCGCTTGCGCCGCGAGGTTCACCACCCGTTGGGGACGGTGCTCGGCAAACAGCGCCTCCATGCCCGCGCGGTCGGCCAGATCGAGGCGGCAATGCGTGTACTGCGGATGGGCTTCAAAGTGCGCCAAGCGCGCCGCCTTGAGCGAAGGCTCGTAATAGTCGTTGTGGTTGTCGAGGCCAATCACGGTATCGCCCCGCGCCAACAAATGCTGCGTCAGCGCCGCCCCAATGAACCCGGCCGAACCGGTGACCAAAACCTTCATGCTGTGCCTTCTGTGGTGTGTGCCCCG
>JALQVJ010000082.1 GCA_023260355.1 Burkholderiaceae bacterium
CATGAGGTCGGGCGAACCATGCAAAGCTGACTGCCTGAGCGCACCACAGCGTTGCAAGTGCGCCATGAAGCGCTTGGGAAGGATTCCAATCAAGTGACTCGAGGGCCTGAATACCAGCCCCCAAGCCCCACTGCAGGCCAAATGCGCCGGCGAACACGGCCAAGTTCAACGCCGTGTTCACCCGACCCGCCCAGTGCACTTCAAAGGACCGGCACAGCAGTGAATAGGCGATGTTGGTCAAGCTGAATGAAAAGCCAAACATGGGCCATGCAATCACCGGTGGCAGCAAGTCCATGATGATGCACAGTTCGGCCACCAAGCCGAGCGCAATGCCTCGTCGCAGCAAGACCGGGGCAGTCCAGCCCCGAGCGTGTAGCCAGTTCGAGAGGGTGGCGACCATCAAAAAACCGCTCAGCATCGTGACGCCGACGATCAGTGCGATGTGCGCCGCCTCTTCGCGAGTCATGCCATTCACACCCATGAGCCATGGGACCATCCACAAGCCTTGCAGCGCCATCGCGCCACCCGCGACCAATGCGCCCTGCGGTGCGTAGCGCCAGAAATCAGGATGGCGATAAATTGCTTTCAGAATTCGCCATTGTTCGTCCCAGGGCGGGGGCGTGGACGTGGGACCATCTGGTGTTCTTGAAATGGCGGCAGCGGCCAAAAGCAGGGCCAACCCAATGACGCCGAATAGCCCTCGCCAGCCCAAAAAGGGTAGCGCCCAGGCAACTGGCGTGCTCACGGAAAGAACGCCAATGCCACCGGCCACCATGATCGATGCGTTGAGTGCAGGCAGGCGCTCTGGCGGAAACCATTGAGAAAACGCTTTGAAACTCGCCATCAGGCAAGCCGATACGCCTAAGCCAATCAGTGCACGCCCAAGGACCAAGGTCTCTAAGTTTTGGGCCAACCCGAACACGGCGCACCCTGCCGCCGCAACAATCAGCAGTGCGACCTCAACGCGGCGCGGTCCGTAACGATCCAGCCAAACGCCGAGTGGCAATTGGATGGCGCCAAACGCCAAAAAATACGCGGCAGTTAACAGACCCAAGTGGCTTTGAGAAAGGGCAAAGGCTTGCGATAGCTCAGGCGAGATCACTGCATTCACATTGCGCAGCGCATAGGACAAGTAGTAGCCGGCTGCGTAAGCCGGCACCAAGCGCCACCACAGGCTGTGGGCAGACATGATTTTTGGGGGTTACAAAACGTCGCTTGCGAAATCAGCCAAGCGCGAACGCTCGCCACGTGCGAGCGCGATGTGCCCGCCATGCGGCCAGCCTTTGAAACGATCCACCACAAACGTCAGTCCTGAAGAACCTTCGGTGAGATAAGGCGTATCGATCTGCGCCAAATTGCCCATCACCACCAACTTGGTGCCTGGCCCAGCCCGCGTGATCAAGGTCTTGAGCTGCTTGGGGGTTAAATTTTGTGCTTCATCGATGATCACAAAGCGGTTCAAAAACGTGCGGCCACGCATGAAATTCAAACTCTTGATCTTGATGCGTGAGCGGATCAACTCGTTGGTGGCGGCACGACCCCACTCACCCGCACCGGTTGCATCGCCCTTGGCTAAAAACTCGAGGTTGTCATCGACTGCGCCCATCCAAGGGCCCATCTTTTCTTCTTCGGTGCCGGGCAGAAAGCCAATGTCTTCTCCAACGGAGACCGTTGCCCGTGTCATGATGATCTCGGTATAGCGCCGGGTATCTAGCACTTGAGACAAACCGCTGGCAAGCGCCAAAAGTGTCTTGCCCGTGCCTGCTTGCCCAGTCAAACTGACGAAGTCCACCTCAGGGTCCATGAGCAGATTGAGCGCAAAGTTTTGCTCGCGATTGCGACTCGTGATACCCCACACTGCATTCTTGGCATGGCCGTGATCTGTCAGCGTCTTCAAGACTGCGCTGCGGTCGCGAATTTCTGTCACCCGAGCATACAAAGAGGGCTCTTGAGGGGCTTCGAAATACACAAATTGGTTCAGTAGAAATTGATCAACGATAGGGCCATGGACGCGGTAAAACGTGAAAGCACCTTGCTGCCAACTTTCTACTTTTTTGCTTTGCTTTGACCAGAAGTCGGGCGGCAGCGCCAGAGATCCTGAGTACAACAACTCGTCGTCGTCCAGCGCTTTGTCGTTTTCGTAGTCTTCCGCGAGGAAGCCCAAAGCCTTGGCTTTGATGCGCATGTTGATGTCCTTGGACACCAAAATGACTTCTCGCTGCGGATGCACGCGGCGAAGTCCTTGAACCACAGCCAAAATTTGGTTGTCTGCTTTACCGGCCGGCAGATTGTGCAAGGTCTCGTTGTCGAAGGATTGCGTCTGAAAGTACAGCGTGCCGGTTGCGTCCACATGATTGGCGGCGTTCAAAGGCACGCCCTTGGCCATATCGACATCGCCAGCTAAAAGCAAGTCCAGGTTGCGGCTGGTTTGGCGGCCATTGCGTGCAACTTCGGTCATTCCCTTTTTGTGGCCATCCAATTCCTCTAGGACAACCATCGGCAAGTAGATGTCATGCTCCTCAAACCGGAACAAACTCATTGGGTCGTGCAAGAGCACGTTGGTGTCCAGTACGAACAGGCGTGTGGGTTGCCCCGACTTGCGTTTGGCCTTGGTGGGCAGTGCCTTTTCCGTTGCATGGCTGCCTCGGCTGTGGCTTCCCTGTGCTGGGGCCGGTGATGCGATCTGCGCGGACTGCGCCCTTGCCGTGGCCACTGCGCTGACGGGAGCTTCGGGCGTCTGCGGGAGCACAGGGGCATCGCGGTA
>JALQVJ010000131.1 GCA_023260355.1 Burkholderiaceae bacterium
CGAGCAGGCCAGCGCCGGTGCCAACGACCCCGGTGTCAAGTCAGTGGCGCGCATTTACGCGTACTACAAGCGTCACGGGGTTGCGACAGAGGTGATGGGGGCGAGCTTCCGCAATGTGGGCCAAATCAAAAGCCACTGAAACGCCCTGCCCCCCGGCGGCCAGCGCCTTTCTGTAGAAAGCGTTCGATTCCTCAGCCGTTGAAAAGCCCGCGTACTGGCGAATCGTCCAGGGCCGCACCGCATACATCGTGGCCTGTGGGCCGCGCAAAAACGGCTCAAACCCGGGCAAGGTGTTGGTGTGCTCTAGGCCGTCCAAATCTTGTGCGGTGTAAAGCGGCTTGACCTCGATACCCTCGGGTGTCTGCCAATGCAAGCTTTCGATCGGTTGGCCTTTGAGTGACTTGCGCGCGGCAGCTTCCCAATCGGCAAGGGTTGCTTTTTCAAATTCGGGTTTGCTCATTCAGACGCTCCTGGGCATACAGACAACACGGACACCAATGCTGCCCCATTTTGCATGGGGAACTTGCACGGGGATTGCATCCAACCCTGCAGCGAAGTTTGCGCGGGCTGCACCTGGCGTAGGGGCATACACGTCACTTTAGATGCGTGGGATGTTGTCATTATTCATAATTATGAATGCAAAATCAAATTATAAGCTAGACTAGGGACTCGAAAAACACACATATATCGCCTATGTCTGCCCTCACCCTGCAAAGCAGAGCCTTGTACCAAGACGTCGCCGAATTGCTGCGGCAACGGATCTTTGCGCGAGATTTGGCGCCAGGCGACTGGATCGATGAGCTGCGCATTGCCGAGGAGCTAGGCATCAGCCGCACACCCCTGCGCGAAGCCATCAAGGTGCTGGCAGCCGAAGGACTTGTGACGATGAAGTTGCGCCGGGGCGCCTATGTCACAGAGGTCAATGAAAAGGACTTGCGCGACGTGTACCACCTGCTGGCGCTTTTGGAGTCTGATGCAGCGCGGTCGGTCGCCCTCAACGCATCCGACCAAGAACTCAAGGCACTGCTTGAATTGCACCACCAATTGGGACAAGTGACTGGCAACCGAGACCGCTTCTTTGAGGTCAATGAAGCGTTTCATGTCTTGCTTTTGGCGACCGCTGACAACCGCTGGCGGAACCAAGTGGTGGCCGATCTTCGCAAAGTCATGAAGCTGAACCGCCACCACTCCCTGTTCAAGTCGGGACGCGTCGAGCAATCTCTTGCAGAACACCAAGCAATCGTTGATGCGCTGCTGGCTCGCGATGGCCAAGCGGCGGCACAGGCGATGCAAGCCCATTTCGCCAATGGTTTGGCCGCCGCCGGGCACCAATCCGAGACCTCACTGCGCGCTGACGCATAAACCGCCCTTCAGGCTGGTGGAGCCTCAGTCTTGTCTCAAGCGACTCTTTTGGGCGGCTGAGCGCTGGACGTGCCGCCCGTTTGCGTGACGAGCGCCACACCGCCCAAAATCAGCAGGCCACCCCAAAGGTGGTGCATGCCAATCGGCTCGCCCAACACCGCCCAGGCCACCCCGGCCGAATACAGCGGCGCCAAATAAAGCGTCATTCCCACACGACTTGCACCCAGAATGCGCTGGGTCCAGCTGTAGATCCAATACGCACCCACACCGGGCAAGAGCCCCGTCACCACCATCAAGCCGATCGCCTGCCAGCTCACCGCTGGCGTGCTCGACAAGCTCAACTCCCAGAGGGTAAACGGCGCCAAAACGACAACCCCTCCCCAAGCCATGGCTGTCAACTGCGCCATGGCAGAGAGCGGGCTTTGCCAGCGCTTTTGCAATAAAGCAAACGCCGCCCATGCGACTGCGGCGGCACACACCCACGCATCGCCCGGGACCAAGACCACTTCGCCTAGCCTGAGCCAATGCCCTTGGACGATCACGTGGAGCACACCCGCCAGTGCCGCGGCGACACCGATGGCTTGATGCCAACGCAACCGCTCTCCCAGCCACCACACAGAGCCCAGCGCAATCATGACGGGCGACGAAGAGTAAATCAGCGACAGGTTCATGGCGCTCGTGCTTTGTCCCGCCAAATAGACCCATGCGCCACAAATCCACATGCCGCACGCGCCAAGCACCAGATAGCGCAGTGGATGTGTGCGCAACGCATCGAACACGCCCCTGATTTCACCCCTCGCCAAATAGGTCAGCACGCAGGCTGCAATCAGCCACCTTCCGAACGCCAACACATGTGGACTGACGATACCCGGCGCCACACGCGCAGCCAACAAATTGGTGGACCACAACAAGGGAATCAACCACAACACCCACGCGGCTTGGCGCCGCCGCCGCAGCTCAAGGGCGTCAAGCGACATGATTCGTGGGCTCGGGCTGGGTATCGCCGTCAGTCGGTTGTGCTGACTTCAAAGCCTGCTGTGCCATGCGCCAAACGGCGCGAGGCGACTCGGGCTTGAGCTTGTGATTGCTCCACACTTGGCGCCACAGGCGCCCACCCCGTTGTCCGTGATACAGACCCAGCATATGGCGCGCAATCGCATACCAAGGACAGCCGTCTTCGGCGTGAGCGCGCTCCATGTAATCGACCATCGCCTCTTCAATGCTTTCCCGCGTTGGCGTTTCGAGGGGCGGCGCGTTCCAAAAGCGATGATCCCACTCCGTCATCAACCAAGGGCGGTAATAGGCCTCACGCCCAATCATCACGCCGTCTGCGTGCTGGAGATGGCGATCGATCTCTGCATTCGTCGTGATGCCACCGTTGACTGCGATCGTCAGGTGCGGGAAATCAACTTTCAGTTGGTGCGCAAGCTCGTAACGCAGTGGCGGAATTTCTCTGTTCTCCTTGGGGCTCAAGCCCTGAAGCCATGCGTTGCGGGCGTGAACAATAAACGTGTCACAGCCCGCCTCGCTCACCTTGCCGACAAAGTCACGCACGAATGCGTAGCTCTCGACGCGGTCAATGCCAATGCGGTGCTTCACGGTGACGGGGATCGACACCACGTCTTTCATCGCTTTGACGCCATCGGCCACCAACTCTGGCTCGTTCATGAGGCAGGCGCCAAAAGCGCCGCGCTGCACGCGCTCGCTCGGGCAGCCGCAGTTGAGGTTGATTTCGTCATAGCCCCAGTCCTGCCCCAACTTGGCCGCATGTGCCAACTCCTCGGGCTCACTCCCCCCAAGCTGCAAAGCGACAGGGTGCTCTTCAGCATTGAATCTCAAGTGCCGCGCGATATCACCGTGGCGCAAAGCCCCCGTGGTCACCATCTCGGTATAGAGCAAGGTGTGGCGACTCAACAGGCGATGAAAGAAGCGGCAATGGCGGTCCGTCCAATCCATCATTGGAGCAACGCTGAGACGCCAAGGGCTGAGCGGAGAAGAAGTCGAATCCATCCGCGAATTATCCCAGCCACGACCGGCCGCCCGCACCTGATCGCCAGTCGGACACAAAAAAACCCGCCGAGGCGGGTTTGTGTGAGCGGGCGTGGCCCATCAACCGATGTGCAAACCACCGTTGACTGAGAAATCAGCACCGGTGGAATAACCGCTCTCCTCGCTGGCCAACCAAGAGACGATCGAGGCGATTTCGCTTGGCTCACCCAAGCGCTTGACAGGCACCGTAGCGACGATTTTCTCGAGCACGTCTGGACGAATGGCTTTCACCATATCGGTACCGACATAGCCGGGGCTCACGGTGTTCACGGTCACACCCTTGGTCGCCATCTCTTGGGCCAAAGCCATGGTGAAGCCGTGCATACCCGCCTTGGCGGCGGAATAGTTGGTTTGGCCCGCTTGGCCCTTTTGACCGTTGACCGAGGAGATCTGGATGATGCGCCCGAACCCTTGATCGACCATGTCCGCAACGACCTGTTTGGTCACGTTGAACATCGACGTGAGGTTGGTCGAAATGACCGCATTCCAGTCGTCAAGCGTCATCTTCAAGAACATGCGGTCACGCGTGATGCCTGCATTGTTGACGAGCACGGAGATGGGGCCATGTTCGGCCTTCGCCTTGGCAAACGCCTCGACCGTCGAGTCCCACTCGGCCACATTACCGACGGACGCATAAAACGTGAAGCCCAATGCTTTTTGCTCATCGATCCACTTTTGATAGTCGCGCGTGGGGCCGCAGCCTGCGACCACTTTGAAACCGTCCTGGTGCAGGCGCTGACAAATTGCAGTCCCGATGCCACCCATACCGCCTGTCACGTAGGCCACTTTTTGACTCATGTTGATCTCCTGTTGCTTGGTGTAAACCTGTTTGGATTGGGAACCCCTGAGCGGCAGTTCCCCATTTGTTAAGAAAGTCAGCGCTCGACTGCCAAAGACACGCCCATGCCGCCGCCAATACACAATGCGGCGAGCCCCTTCTTGGCATCGCGCCTTTGCATCTCATGCAGCAAGGTGACCAAAATTCGGCAACCAGACGCGCCGATGGGGTGGCCAATCGCAATGGCGCCACCATTGACATTGACCTTGCTGGCATCCAAGCCGAGCAGGTTGTTGACGGCACAGGCTTGGGCCGCAAAGGCCTCATTGAGTTCGAACAGGTCAACGTCATCGACGGACCAGCCAGCACGCGCAAGCGCCTTCTTCGAGGCAGGCACAGGGCCGAGCCCCATGGTCTCGGGTGCCAACCCTGTCGTGGCGTAGCTAGCGATACGAGCCATGGGCTTCAGGCCGAGTTCTGCCGCCTTTTTGGCAGACATCACCATCACCGCAGCGGCGCCGTCATTGATGCCTGATGCGTTGCCAGCGGTCACGCTACCGGCCTTGTCGAACGCGGGGCGCAATCCGGCGAGCCCCTCTGCATTGGTTTTGCGGTTGATGAATTCATCGGTATCAAACACCACGGGGTCACCCTTGCGCTGGGGAATCAGGACGGGCACGATTTCGTCCTTGAATTTGCCGGCGTCCTGGGCTGCCGCCGCTTTGGTCTGGCTTGCCAAGGCCAACGCGTCTTGTGCCTGGGGCTGGGGCACATCGACCTGCAGGCCGATCTGGGGATGAGTTGCGGACCCGACGAAGCCGAGCT
>JALQVJ010000138.1 GCA_023260355.1 Burkholderiaceae bacterium
AAGCGTCAGCCGAACCGCCGCCGATAACGTTGCCGTTTACGTCGGGGCTGAAAGCCAAAATGATGGGGTTCAGGATGATCACGCAGGGCGCGGGGATCGTTGAACACGCGGGCACCTTCGCGCTGCGCTTGCTCTAGCAAGTGCGTGGCGTAGATGTACTCGGCGTCAAACGGGGGGTCTTTGCGCATGATGATGGCGTCGAACGATGCCAAGCTGCGCAGCTGCGTTTCTTGGTCGTCGTACCAATCTGGCTTGGGCGTCGCCGGGCTGGGTTGAACCTCACGCAACGCAATGCGCAGACACGATGCCATGACAGGCTGACCGCTTTGCCACTGCATTTCGCTGGGGTGACAAAACCAGATGCCATGGCCGCGGGCCTGTGCCTCTCGCATCATGGCGTAGGTCGAGTCTTTGTAGGGTTTGAAGGTCGACAAGGGGTCGGCCACAAATAAAAGTGATTTCATCTTGCCATTGTCGCCAAAACAGGCCCCTGACGTGTGTCGCCGATTCAATCACCCGCAGGCGTCCCGAAGTCAACGCGCGGCCAGCCAGCCACCGACCCGGGCCGCCACGATGGCGGACCCATTCGCGTCAGAGGCTGACTTTGCTGCCCAATTCGACCACAGCGTTATTGGGCAGGCGCAAAAAGTCCGCAGCGCCCGCGGCATTGCGGTGCATTTGCGCGAAGATCTTTTCACGCCAAAACGCCATCTCGCCGCCAAGCGTCGGCGTCACCGTGTCTCGGGACAAGAAGTACGACGTCTGCATGGGGTCGATGTCATAACCAATGCCTTTCACCATGCTGAGTGCTTTGGGCACATCAGGGTCGTTCTTGAAGCCAAAGTTCAGTTCGACTTGCCAGCAGTCGTGACCCAGCGCTTGGATGTGGACTCGCTTGTCCATGCCGATCCAAGGCACCTCGTGGTGCAAAACCGTCACAAACAGATTTTGCTCATGCAACACCTTGTTGTGCTTCAAGTTGTGCAGCAGAGCCGGCGGCACCGTCACGTTGTCAGTGGTCAAAAACACGGCGGTGCCCTCAACCCGTGTCGGCGGCGATAGAAACACGGCGTCCAAAAAGGTGGGCAAATCAATGCCTTCCTCTTTTTGGCGCTTGGTCATCAGCTCGCGGCCGCGCTTCCAAGTCAGCATCAAAGCAAAGATAGCGCTGGCAATGGCGATGGGGAACCAGCCGCCTTCCATGAACTTCAGCAAGTTCGATGAGAAGAACAGCACGTCAATGATGAAAAACGCACCTGTTGCACCGACACACAACCACAGTGGATAGCGCCAGGAATAGCGAATCACAAAGTACGTCAGGACCGTCGTGATCAACATGTCCAAGGTCACTGCGATACCGTATGCCGCGGCTAAGTTTTCGCTGGAGCGGAACATCATCACTGCCAACACAATGGCGGCGAACAGCCCCCAATTGACCAAGCCAATATAAATCTGGCCCGTGTCCTTGGTGCTGGTGTGTACGATCCGCATGCGGGGCAAAAACCCCATTTGGATGACTTGCTTGGTCACGCTGAATGCGCCACTGATCAGGGCTTGCGAGGCGATCACGGTGGCCATGGTGGCGAGCACGATCAAGGGCAGCACCATCCACTTGGGAGCCATCAAGAAGAAGGGGTTTTCCAGTGCTTTGGGGTTTGCCAATAGCAGGGCACCTTGGCCCATGTAGTTCAGGGTCAGGGATGGCATGACCAGACCGAACCATGCCCAGCGAATCGGCTTGCGACCAAAGTGCCCCATGTCGGCGTACAAGGCTTCGGCGCCAGTGACGCACAGCACCAACGCGCCCAACAAAAAGAATGCAACGCCAGGTTGCTCCCAAATGAATTGCAACGCATAAGTGGGCAGCAGCGCCATCAAGACGCTGGGGTTTTGGACGATTTGATGGATGCCCAAGCCAGCCAACACCAGAAACCAAATCAATGTCAGTGGTCCGAAAAACCGGCCGATTCCGCCCGTGCCGTACTTCTGCACCCAGAACAAAGTGAAGAGCACGGTCAGCGTCATGGGAATCACCCACGAGTGCAGGTTTTCGTTGAGGACCACCAGGCCCTCTGCTGCTGAAAGCACTGAAATGGCGGGCGTGATCACGCCGTCCCCATAGAACAGCGCCGTGCCGAAAATGCCCACCAGCATCAACACATGGCGCAAGCGGGGCTTGTCTTTGACAGCTTGCGATGCGAGTGCCAGCATCGCGACGAGCCCGCCTTCTCCGTGGTTGTCCGCGCGCAGCACCAAGGTGATGTACTTGAGTGAGACGATGACGGTCAGGGTCCAAAAGAAGAGCGACAAAATGCCCAACACGTTGTCGTGATTGAATGCCACAAAACCCGTGTCGAAGACTTCGCGAATCGCGTAAAGCACGCTGGTGCCGATATCGCCGTAGACCACGCCGAGCGCACCCAATGTCAGGGTCGCTAAAGAAGAAGAAGACTTTTGCACAAATATGAAACCCGCAGCGCCGCCCCTAGGGGCCCTGCACTGACGCGAAAGACCACGATCCTGCGCGATGGGTGAAGTAGTTCAAGCAATGGTGATTGTGCGCCGGAAGGCGCGCGCCTGCACACCGACTTGCATCCGCTAAGTGACATTGCGTATAAATGTTGCAGTGCAGCAACGTGAATGCCGCTCACTTTCAAAAGCATAGCCCCTCGCACGGCCGCTGTGCGCCTGGCAGACCACTGAATCTGTGGGCTGACAGTGCGACAATATCTGTATGAATGCTCACGATATTCCCTCAATGATGGCGCATTGCGGTGCCCAAGCTCGGCTCGCGAGCACCGAGATGGCCAAGGCCAGCGCTCAGCGCAAAGCGAGCGCGTTGCGCTTGATCGCGCAGCGCTTGCGCGAGCAACGCCCGGCACTGCAAGCGGCGAATGCCGAAGACATCAAGGCTGCTCAAATGGCCGGCTTGCCAGTTCCTATGGTGGATCGACTCAAACTATCGGATGCGGCCTTGGAAACTTGCGCACAGGGTTGCGAGCAGTTGGCCAGCATGGCCGATGTCATCGGTGAAATTTCAGGAATGACCGAACAACCCAGTGGGATCCGCGTGGGCCAAATGCGCGTGCCTATTGGCGTCTTCGGCATGATCTACGAGAGCCGACCCAACGTGACGATTGAGGCCGCCAGTTTGGCGATCAAGAGCGGCAATGCTGTGATTTTGCGGGGCGGCTCCGAGGCCTTTCATTCCAACCAGGCGCTTGCGCAATTGGTATCTCAAGCCCTGAGCGACGCCGGGTTGCCAGCGGCGGCGGTGCAGTTGATCGGCACCACGGATCGGGCCGCCGTCGGCCAATTGATCGCCATGCCGGAGTACGTCGACGTCATCATCCCGCGCGGTGGCAAGGGTTTGATCGAGCGCATCAGCGCAGAGGCCAAAGTGCCTGTGATCAAACACTTGGACGGCAACTGCCACACCTATGTCGACGACCCCTGTGATATCGCGCAAGCGGTGGTGATCGCAGACAACGCGAAAACGCAAAAATACAGCCCCTGCAACGCCACCGAAAGTTTGTTGGTGGCGCGCGGTGTTGCGGCTGAATTCCTGCCAAAAATCGGTGCCATTTACGCCCAAAAAGGCGTGGAGATGCGCTGCTGTCCCGAGGCCAAGACGCTCTTGGCATCGGTGGAAGGAGCCACACTCAAAGACGCCACGGAAGACGACTGGTACGCCGAGTATCTGGCTCCCATCATCGCGATCAAAGTGGTCGACGGCCTAGACGCGGCGATGGCGCACATCAACCATTACTCCAGCCATCACACCGAGGCCATTTTGACGACCAACCATGTGCATGCCCAGCGATTTTTGCGTGAGGTTGATAGTTCAAGCGTCATCGTGAATGCAAGTACTCGCTTCGCTGATGGGTTTGAATATGGTTTGGGGGCAGAAATTGGCATTTCGACCGACAAATTCCATGCCCGCGGCCCGGTGGGTGTGTTGGGTCTCACATCGCTCAAGTACGTGGTGCTGGGTCAAGGTGAGATTCGGCAGTAGCCAGAGGGGTTGCTGCAGGTCACTTGAATTGCCAAGCTTGACCCACATCTGTGACAAACTTCAAAGCGCCTTCAAGGCGCTCCCTAAATCGATTTGCGGGCCATGCCCCGCCTGAAAAGAGGTCGCAATGGTCCCCCACTTGGTCACCGCACTCACTGGCCCAATCAACGAGTTAGAGCAACGCATCCTCGAATCGATGCCCGCCATCGAGCGCTGGTTTCGGTTGGAGTGGATGGAGCACACGCCGCCGTTTTATTCCTCGGTCGACATCCGCAACGCAGGCTTCAAGCTGGCGCCGGTTGACACCAACTTGTTTCCTGCAGGTTGGAACAACCTGACAGAGGAAATGCTGCCGCTGGCTGTGCAGGCCGCGATGGCGGCCATCGAAAAGATTTGTCCAGAGGCCAAGAATCTGTTGTTGGTGCCCGAGAACCACACGCGCAACACCTTCTATTTGTCCAACGTAGCGCAGTTGCAGCGCATATTCAACCAAGCCGGTTTGAACGTGCGCTTGGGCAGCTTGAACCCTGAGATTACCGAAGAGACAACACTGAGTTTGCCCAACGGCGAAAGCATCACGTTAGCGCCGCTGCAACGCGATGGGCGCCGTCTGACGCTGAAGAACTTTGATCCATGCACCGTCTTGCTCAACAACGACTTGAGCGCCGGCACGCCCGGGATTCTTGAGAACATGCACGAGCAGTTTTTGCTGCCTCCTTTGCATGCAGGCTGGTCTGTGCGTCGCAAATCGAACCACTTTGCGGCCTATGACGAGGTCGCAAAGAATTTTGGCAAGCTCATTGGGGTCGACCCCTGGCTTATCAACCCGATGTTCCACACGACCACCGGACTCGATTTTTCTCAAGGTGCGGGGGTCGACGTGCTCCAACACGAAGTCGACAGTTTGCTCACCAAAATCAAGCGCAAGTACAAAGACTACGGCATCAACGAAGATCCCTTCGTGGTTGTGAAAGCCGACAACGGCACCTATGGGATGGGCATCATGGTGGTGCGCGACGCCAAAGAGCTCGACACCCTGAACCGCAAGACGCGCAACAAAATGAGCGTGATCAAAGACGGCCAGACGGTGTCTGATGTCATCATCCAAGAGGGGGTGCTGACGCACGAGCAAATCAACGATGCCGTGGCGGAGCCAGTGGTCTACATGATGGATCGTTACGTTGTTGGCGGCTTCTACCGGGTGCACGCCGACAAGGGTATCGACGAAAACCTCAACGCCCCAGGCGCATCATTCGTGCCTTTGGCGTTCGAACAAAGTGCCCACCTGCCACAGCCAGGCAAAGCGCCAGGCGCGAGTGTGCCGAATCGGTTTTATATGTACGGTGTGGTTGGGCGCCTGGCGATGCTCGCTGCCAGCTATGAGTTGGAGCAAACCGACCCCAACGCCGAAGACTACGATTGACCGCACGGCGCTTGGAACGAAAACAAAAAAGGAGGCCTTGGCCTCCTTTTTTGATGGGTGCGCTGCTCTATTGGACGACACCGTGGATCACAGCCGGGGCCGCATCGAAATCAACGTCTCCGTAACCCCCGGGGTAAAAAGATGTATTGGATGCATTAGAAGGGTCTGTAGCATCCGAGGCATCATTGAGTGACACTCCCGCAGGCAAGTCTGACAAGCTACCGAGCGTGATGCCGAGGTTTTGCGCACTGTCGTTCACCTTTGCAAACCTGATTTCAGACTCAAGGCCTTTGACGTATTTGGTCTCGCCACCGATCACCACAGTTGCGCCGTCCGCGATTGCAAAAGCAGGCACCCAACGAGTATTGGGTCCGCAACTGGTTTCTTCATTGGTGTCACTGGCAAAGCATTTGCCTGGAATTCCATGCAATTCGCCAAAGCCTTGGTACTGAAGATACATTGTCGTTCCTGCAAACTCGCCGTATGCAGCCCCGGTTGGGACGACATATTCAGCGCGCAAGGGGGCCGTGAATGACACGTAACCGGTGCTGGATCTTAGAAACGATGCGGTATTCCAGTCCTGCGGCCCAGTTTCCCAGATGTAATAGGTATCTATGCCTGCACTCCCGTCCGTCAC
Organism: Burkholderiaceae bacterium; assembly: GCA_023260355.1. GTDB lineage: Bacteria > Pseudomonadota > Gammaproteobacteria > Burkholderiales > Burkholderiaceae_C > RS62. The sequence goes on from JALQVJ010000138.1 coordinate 6,076, forward strand.
CTTGTGTTCACAGTACTTGTTTGAGTTACACGTGATGTCGGTCAAGTCGCTCGCATCGATCAGAGCACCTGTGCGAATACCCCATTTGTAGCTCTGCCAGTCTGTCAAATTGGAGTTGATTGCTGCAAGACCCACGACGCCGCTGCCATCATTCAATTCGTAGGTGGCGCCATTCCATGTGTACGCTACGATATCCCCTTGGGGAGTATCTCCCCACCGGTTCTGTGTATTTGTCGTGTACGGAGAGTTGTTGCCGTTGAAAGCTGAAAGCGTATTGAAGGTCATGCAGTCGCGTACACATCTAAGCGATGCGGGCACAGTGGCGTCACCCGGCTTTACCGTTTCTTGTGAGTGATAAGTCACACTCCCGCTGCCACTTGCGACGACGCTGGAAGGGATTGAGATTTGTGCACCTAGAGCTTCCGACCATGCGTTAATCCCCCAGTTGTTTGTTTTCGAGTTCATGTCTGACGGCGTCAGATTGACAGGGGTGCCCAGCTTTGTGAGATAACAGCCATTGCTGTCGCAAGCGTTTTTGTGTGTCACCACAAATTTAGTTTGCGCCTCATTCCAATTCAGCTGGTATTCCAGCCAATCACTTGTGGCTCCAGTAACGTCTTGCATCCACAACCTGAATGGCAATTTGTCCATCGCGGCCAGTGTGATACTCGCTCTAGTGTGTTTTGTCAGTCGACCACTGGTTTTGTGTACTGTGTAGCTGTTGTCCTGCTTGTCTTTCACCGTGTCGCCGTCAGACAGCGCTGTTGGCATCCAAATGCCCCAGTATCCAGCCCAGCCGTATTCGCCCGCGGAGTTGATGATGTTGAAGCCAGGTTGACCGGCCTCAAATCGACTGCCGTCTTGGTTGTACACCCCGTAGCGCCAAGTTGATTTCTTAGCGTTTGCGCGGCTTCGAGAAAAACAGTGCTCATTGACCCCGTTTGTTCGGCAGAAGTAATTGGCGTTGTAACCAAACCGAAAGTTCACCGATGTCACGCTTCCGTTAGTCCAAACAGGGGCCTGAACAGCACCGGCGCCAGAGTCTCCGGATGTATTCAAATACATTTTGGTCTCTTCGACAGACCCACCCCAGTCACCTGACTCGGCGAAAGAGACTGATTGACCACTGGCAGATACATAACCCTTGAAGAACTGGCCGTTTGTACTGGGGTCGACGGATGCATATCGCAATATCATTTCCCCGTTGGGCGCCGCACTAGATGGTGCTGCAGATGCCTCAGCGTAAAAGTAGGTCGGCATCACGTCGCCATCGTCATTGCGTACTTCGGCGTGCCCTTTAACGATTTGTGGGCTGTTGTTGTCTGCGCGTGTGGAGGTCAGGTGCATGCGTGTGTATGAGACGGACGAGCCGCCCGAACTCGATGTGCTGGCATTGGCATCGCCGCGCGAGCTGTCGCATTTGGCTTCATCAATGAATGCGACGAACCCACCCTGATTGACCATTGCATCTGCACGCGTCGAAGCCATAAAGCACAAAAGCTGGTTTGCTGTTGCGATAGCTTCGGTGGACTGGTCTTGCACCCACTCATTTTGCGGATCGGTAACGTAGGGGCCGGAGGTGGGCGGGGCTGCGAATACTGTGCCGGTCGTCAGCAACGTGGACAAGATCAGATGTCGGCGGGCGGATTTCGTGTACATCGGTAGACTCCTTAAATTCCAAGGACACTTATTCAGTGGCGCTGACAGCGGTGATGGCGGAAGCTGTGGTGACCCCGCTGACGGGCGTCGCAGCGTTGGGACTGCCACCGCCACCGCCACAACCTGCGGCCATCAATGCCGCAAGCGTTGACAAGAAAAATATAAATTTGGTCATCGAGGACTCCTTCTGTTCTAGACAACTTATTGTGACAAACATCACCAATTTGATCAACATGTGATTGCCTTGTGGGCCAGAGCCACGGGGAGAGCCAAACAAAAAAGGAGGCCTTGGCCTCCTTTTTTGATGGCGACTCAGCCGCTAACCCAGCACGCCGTCGCTCATTCGAGCGCCTTGGTGATGTCTTCGACGATTTTCTTGCCGTCGCCGAACACCATCAT